>DATFLA010000219.1:0-2336 GCA_035268305.1 Bacteroidales bacterium
GAAAACCAGTCGAGAAAGACTGTTGTGAACAGTAAACCGAGGTAACCGATAACAAGGGTGAAATGCTCAAACCACCTGAACTTATTGTCATCGCAATCGAGTCCTCTTTTCTGTGTGACCATATGTACAAACAGGTCGCCCAGTGCAGTAACATATTTTTTTAGCGGTACCCTGGTTTTGGGTTTCAGAATTATAAACCACCACATTCTTATAATATTGGGCAGCAGGATGAAGAGGAAAACGGCCGAAATGGCAATTACTTCAAACATGCGACCTGAATGCATCATCCTTTCAAGATCAAAATTCATTGAGAAGCCCGATACAAGAACAGACAATGCAGCAATAATGAAAGCTGCTATTGTAAAGGGCAGTGACCTGTAGAGTAATCCTGATAATTTTGTCCAGTCATATTCAGCTGTAAGCCATCTTCTGAGTGACATCATCAGTTCCCCCGGCTTTGCATTGCGCGGGCATTGGGTTGTGCATTCACCACAGTAGTAACACAGCCAGGGCTTGAGTGATGATTTTATCTCATCTTCCATACCCAGAACACTAAACCGAAGCATCTCTCGGGGGAATGAGTCTTTTTCCGTAGAAAGGGTACATACAGCCGTGCAGTTTCCGCAGTTATAGCAGGCATTGAAATCAAATGCACCATATTTACTTAGTTTCTTGCTGAAATCGGGAATTATAGCTGCCATTATTCTTTTATTTTATATGTAAAATACTCATCCATATCGTCGAGGCTGCCTGTCTGAATATAGCCATATTTAAGAAGAGACATCAGCCAGAACATAACTTCATCAGCGGGCATCTCAAGTTTTTCAGTAAGCTGCTTAATTGTCATTTCCTCTTCTTTCAGAGCGCTGAGTATTGCTTTTTTAACTGTATTGAATTGCTTCATCCTGTCTTTTGCTGCCTGTGGTACTTCTCTCTTTTCCCGCAGATACTTGTATGTCTTTCCTTTTTCAGTTTCCATTGTATAATTGTTTCATTTCATGGAATGTCTCATTTTCTTTGTGCCTCAGTACTAACTACTGTGTAATAATTAATCAGCCAGGGCATCAATCATATTTTCAATTTCGTTATCAGAATATGCAATAAGGTCAATAGCATTTTCAGGGCAAACTGGCAGGCACATGCCACAGCCTTTGCATACTGAATTGTTTATCGATGCTGTGTCTTTTGATTCGTCTTTTGTCATAATGATTGCATCGAAGGGACATGCTTCGGTACATGCACCACACCATGTGCAGGCATTTTTATCAACCTGTGCTATAATGGGTTCCAGCTCGAGTTCTCCCTTACTCACCCACGAAAATGATTTTGTTGCTGCCGATAATGCTGAATTGACTGACTCAGTTATGTTCTTTGGTCCCTGGCATGCACCGCAGATTGTAATTCCGTCAATGACAGTTTCAACGGGTCTCAGTTTCATGTGTATCTCATTGAAGAAAGAATCGCGTCCCTTTGGCAATTTAAACAGTGAAGCAATATTGCTGTCTGCTCTTGGTACCATTCCTGTAACAAGAACGACAAGGTCGGCTTCGACCCATATTTCCCTCTTACCTGTAAGGATATCATTTATCCTGACAACCGTTTTATTGTTCTCTGTTGATACGGAAGGTGGATCATCCTCATAGGCCTGCAGGAAGATATCACCTGATTTCAATGCTTCTGCATACAATACTTCCTGTTTACCATAAGTTCTGATTCCCCTGGTGAAATGGAAGTTATTTATGTTGTTGAATTTCTCACGGGCTCTGAGTGATGCATGGATAACTGAAGTACAGCAGTATCGTGAACAGAATTTATTGTCACCGTCAGGCTGACGGCTTCCGACGCAGTATATATACGCAATATTTCTTATTATTTTCCCATTGTATTCCAGTTGTTTATCATTTAAATCAATAAGCCTTCTGAATTGTGGAAGAGTAATCACATTATCTGACTGGTTAAAACCAAATTCGCCATCTGATGGTGTATAGGAATCGAAGCCGGTAGCCATCACTACAGAACCGACATTAATTTCTATAACACCTTCCTTCTGGGAGAAATCGATGCTTTCGCATATCTTTTCGCACTCTCCGCACCTTGTACAGTTTTTAATATCTATTACAGGATATTGAGGATACTCGCTCGGGAAGTTATGATAGATTGCCTTCCTGCCTGTGAGATTGAAATTAAATTCATCCGGAACCACAACAGGGCATGCTTCTATAGCTTTCTTTAACTGTCCGGAATTGCATTTCTCGATTATATAGCGTGGTGTGATTTTAACCTTAAGCTTAAAATCACCTATACTGCCGTTTGTTGAAATAACTTCTGCCCCGGTA
>DATFLA010000220.1:0-3782 GCA_035268305.1 Bacteroidales bacterium
ATAAGGGTATCTCCCTTTATTGAAATAGTAAAAGTGAAATCATTGCCCTCCCAGCCCCTTGCACTGCAATACTCAAGATGTTCAGTATAAGAATTGTTGATAAGAGAATACCTTCCTCCTCCGGCAACAAAAACAGCATCGGAGTCACGACCCTTGTGCAGGTCGTGCTGCAGGAAGGCAAAATGGGATTTGTTAAGAATTTTGATGAAAGATACATCCTTCAGATAATTGGTATCCGTGGTGTCACCTTTTTCAATGAGTGTACCTGAAACCAATTTCCATGTACCTTCAATTGAGTTCACCGGTGTTGTGCTTTCCCTGCCATTGCAGGAAACAATCATTAAGCTGATGATAATTAATTTTATCATTTTCATAAGTGGAGGAATTAAATAATCATTAGATGTTTTTACTTAAATTCTATATTTTCAGTTTTAATCACATATCACAAATTCATATATAACCTGTTTAATAATGACATATAAAGATTAAACGGAATTTATTCATACTTTAGTGCTTCTACCGGGTTAGTCCCCGATGCCCTGTATGACTGGATGAATACTGTTAAAAGCACTACAAAAGCGGCTACCGCAAAGGAAAAGACAAAAACAATCCAGTTAATATCTGTCTTATAGGCATAGTTATTTAACCACCTGGTCATAAAGTATAGCGTAACCGGGATTGAAATCAGTACAGCTGTAATCACAAGGATCAGGTTATTTAGCAGGAAGGAATATATAATTGAGGCTCCTGAGCTTCCAAATACCTTTTTAATCCCTATTTCCCTGGTCCGCGACCTGGCAACAAACAATGTTAATCCAAACAGTCCGAATGCGGCAATAATAAGTGTAAACAAGGCTGAGATAGTAACAATGGTACTTAAGTTTCTTTCCGATGAATAAATGTTTTTAATCATGTCTTCAATTGTGATATAGCTGAAAGGTCTGTCCGGAGCTTCCTTTTTCCATTCAGTTTCAAGAATTGGCAGGATTGAAGTCAGGGTGCCGGATTTATAATGAACAGCTACCTGTCTGATATAAGTGTCAGTCATATTAATCATAACAGGAGGAATATCTGTATGGATGGAATGCAGGTTGAAATCCCTTACGACTCCGATGATGGTCGAACCAAATACCTTTTTTCCCAGAGGATCTTTTATCCCCAGTTGTTTAACGGCAGATTCATTTAACACGATCGATTGCTTCATATCACTGCCGAAATCCCGTGAAAATTCCCTCCCCTGCAGTATTTCAATCCCCATTGTTTTAATAAAATCATAATCAACAGCCAGCCCTTCCACCTTTACTTTCAATGTTTTATCTTCAAAATTAGGAACCATCATAGACATGGAGCCTTCCATGGGCAGCCCGGACATTACACCACCGGCCATTATTACATCGGGATTTGATTTAATATTGTTGATATATGCCGAGTAGCCTTTAAAATCAGGACCCAGGTTAATAAGAATTATGTCCTTATTAAAATAACCGGGATTCTTGTTCAAAGCGTATTTATACTGTGAACGGATTATGAGTGTGCTGGAAACAAATGAGCAGAAAATCACAAGTTGAAGGACAATAAGAGAAGACCTGAACAATTGCCTCCTTCTCCCTGTGGCAACAGAACTCTTTAAGATGTCCGCAACTTTAAGACGCGACAAATAGGATGCAGTATATAATCCCGAAATGACCCCGATAATAACAGTAAGAACAAGAAAAACTCCAAGATAAATAACAATATTTGAACTGATAATATCCAGTTTTGTCTGGAACAGCTTACCTGCATAAGGGAGAGAAATCTTCATTAAAATAAGTGCTGCAGGAAGCACAATGAGGGCTAAGATAACCGATTCGCTGAGAAGTTGATTTTTGATGCTGCTGTTAACAGCTCCGAAGGTTTTTCTTATGCCAATCTCAAGTCGTCTTCCCGTTGATACAGCAGTTGACAGAATTATGTAATTTATTGCAGCAACAAGTATAATGAGAAAAGCAATCGCAGAAAAAAGCCTGACGTTTCCAATATTTCCTTTTATCCCGGAATTCTCCACATTCGCTGACTTAAGGTATACATCCCTGAGGTTCTGAAGTGAATATTGCCAGGAAGGTTTTTCACTTATGTGTTTCACCTCAAATGATCTGAACTGATCTTCAAGTAATTTAACATTACAGTCTTTTGAAAGCCTGACCCAGGTATTCCAGAAGTTCATGGCCCAGTTGACATCCGCATTTGGTATTTTAAAAGTTGTATTAATCGGATCAAGTGTCCATTTGCTGTTAATTAAACACCGTGTTCTGAATGTTGAGTTTTCCGGAATATCTTCGAATACTCCCTTAACCATAAAGATCTGCTCGGTATTGTTAATCAACCCGGTTATTTCCCGGCCTGTGGGATTTTCCCCGGGAAAGACTATCTCGGCCAGCGAACGTGAGAGAACTATGGAATTCCGGTCATCGAGCAGGTTATTCTCAGGCGCTCCATTCACAAGTGGCAGGGTAAAGATGTCAAAAATGTCGCTGTCAGTGGCAATAGCATCACTTACCGGGATCGATTCCCCGTTTACCTTAAGGCTGAATCCCCTTACATAACGCGACCTTGCCGCTTTTTCGACCTGGGGAAATTCATCCTTAAGGGTCGTTGCAAGAACATATGGTGTACCTGATTGTGTAATTTTAAAATCGACATAATAATTAAGGACACGATAGACCTGTTCACTATTCTTATGACACCGGTTATAACTGAGTTCATTTATTACAAAGAGAAGGATAATGAACGATGCGGCGAGGGCAATTGAAAGTCCCAGCAAATTGATGGATGCAAACAATTTGTTATTTCTGATGAACCGGGAAGCTGATTTGAGATAGTTTTTAAACATCAGTTTGTTAATTGATTCAATTAAAAAGTGCTTATAATGGCTGGTACAGAATACTCTCCTCTACATTCACATATAAAGAACATTTTTAAGTATAATGCAAATTAAACAAGATTATCATCACTGACTCTCACCTTTTACAAAACAATACAAGTTATGCAAACTCATAATAAATTGAAAATAAAATTTGATAGTAGCTCCGGTGACCGGTACTCAACTTCCGGAAACCGGTAAACCTGCCCGACCGGCTGTTCATATTGAATTTTATTCATGCAGGTCTTTCAAGGGTGGTACCCGGGATGATTCAGGTTTAATATTAAAATACATGTCAACATCTCCAATCCAAAAACACAGCACATTCTTCGGACATGTATAATCCCGTATACTGTCGATCGAGAATGATAACCTTAAGTTAATACGGTAACTGTCACCAACAACTCAATTGAATGGCTTCCCTATTTCAATTTTCTCACAACTCCGAGTTAATAACCCGATAATTATAAAAATACAGGAAATCAATTTTGTTCTCATAGCTTCCATATAGGCTGACTCTATTTATCAATTCTGTAAACAGGCAAGACAATGATCGCGGTGAACGCTTAAACTTGCCCCGCAATGAGGGCACTTTCTTCTGTCTGCCTCAAATTCAAGAAAATAATCGATGCCTTTCTCTTTTATGATGTCCAGATTTTCAAGGAAGCTTGTTTTGTATTTTGTCCTGTATCTTTTATCAAGCTGCTTCAATCTGTGGCACGGGAATTTTGAACAATCATAGCAAAATTTCGATTTTGTTGTTTCAAGAAAACCACAATTTCTAATTATGCAATTAATCCTTGACTTACCCCGATCTACAAACCAACATCCCGGACAGGTGTTTTCAGGTCGCATGAACGCAATACATGTGCCGCAATTCATA
>DATFLA010000221.1:0-5346 GCA_035268305.1 Bacteroidales bacterium
GGAGAGACACGGGTAATTGTAGCCACCAATGCATTCGGGATGGGTATTGACAAGGCTGAAGTAAGGTTCGTAATCCACTGGGATATTCCCGATTCTATTGAGAATTATTTCCAGGAAAGTGGCAGAGCCGGGCGTGATGGAAGACCTGCTTTTGCGGTACTTCTCTATACACCATCCGATAAAAGCCGCCTTGAGGACTCTTCCAGAAAAAAATTTCCCCCGGTAGAGAAAATTAAAGATGTGTATGAGGCTTTGTGTAACTATTTACAGGTTCCTCTGGGATCCGGAAAGGATAATGTATTTGATTTCAATATGGCTGACTTTGTATCGCGATACAGGCTGCCTGTAATTGAGACTTATAATAGCCTCCAGTTTTTGCAAAGAGAAGGGTACCTTGAGTTTACTGAGGAAATTAATAACCATTCTCGTGTCCATTTTGTAGTAAGTCGCGACGATCTCTATAAATTCCAGGTTGCAAATGAGTCTTTCGACCGGTTTATAAAGCTGCTGCTGAGGTCTTATACAGGAATGTTCACGGAATTTGTACCGATAAATGAGGAAGCACTGGCAAAAAAATCAGCATCAACAAGGGAAACTATTTACCAGTTCCTTGTCAAACTCTCAACTTATAACATTATTCGCTATATCCCGGGCAAGAGAACGGCACTGGTAATTTTTACCGAAGAGAGACTTGTAAGAAAAGCCCTGATGATTTCGCCTGAAAATTATACTGATGTCAGGGATAAATATACTGTACGATTAAAAAAAATGATAGATTATGCCGATTCTGACACTCACTGCAGGTCGGTGTTCATACTGAATTATTTCGGGGAGGAATCTGACAGGTGTGGTATATGTGATGTATGCAGAGAAAGAAATGAACTTGACCTGAGCAAGTATGAATTCGACATTATCCTTGAGGAGATAAAAACTATCCTGGAGGAGAAAAATCCAGATGCGGAGGAACTTGTTACACTGGTTGATTACCCGGAAGAAAATGTTGTGAAGGTCATCAGGTGGCTTCTCGATCATAACAAAATCATAAAAGATAAAAACCACCACCTTTCCTGGAATTCCTGAATTTGAGCCTTTTCGTTAACTGTTCAACTAGTTCCTGTCCACAGTTTAAAAATTATTTTTTACCGCAACGTCTGCCAGGCAGGAGCTGGGCTCACAAAGGGAAGGCATTGATAATTATATCTTTGCGATCTCTGCGTAATGTCTTTGAGTACTCTGCGATTTATGAAATTTATCTTGGTATCATATATTATTATTTCTTAATGGTAATCACTGACATTCATTTTGTATTTTTAACCTGTCAATAACATCTCTTATCGATGGATCTTCTTTTTTCAGATGCTTTAAAGCTCAGGCAGCCGAGTGCTTTTAATGTGATGGTAAAACCAACAGGTTCAGTTTGTAATCTGAATTGCACATATTGCTATTATCTTGAGAAGAAAAAGCTATTCGCAGGTAAGAGTGATTTCATACTTGATGAAGATCTGCTGGAACTTTTTATCAAACAGTATATTGAATCGCAGGATATTGATGCTGTGACTTTTACCTGGCAGGGAGGTGAGCCGACTCTTCTCGGCCTTGATTATTTTAAAAAAGTAGCAGAACTGGAAAAAAAATATTCAAACGGAAAACAGGTAAGTAATTCTTTTCAGACAAACGGAACTAGGTTAAATGATGACTGGTGCAGTTTTTTTGCCGACAATAAATTTCTTGTAGGTATCTCAATAGACGGCGAAGAGCACAATCACAACCATCACAGGAAAACACATTCCGGCAGACCCACATTTAAGGCAGTAATGAAAGGAATAGAATTGCTTCACAGGCATAATGTCGAGTTCAACACTCTAAGTACAGTGAACAGTTACAATGTACATTTTGCTTCCGAGACATACAAATTTCTTAAGCAGATTGGCAGTGGTTTTATGCAGTTTTTACCTGTGGTTGAGAGGATTGCAGGTGATAATGATGAGGGAAGCCTTGATCTTGTTGAACCCGGGTATACAGGTAAGGCGGCTGTTACCGACTGGTCTGTTGGCGGAAAGGATTATGGCAACTTTCTTATAAAAATCTTCGATGAATGGGTGAGGAGGGATGTTTCTAAATATTATGTTCAGATATTTGATGCCACACTTGCCAACTACGTTGGTGCGATGCCCGGATTATGCGTATTTGCCGATACCTGTGGTGACAATATGGTTCTTGAGCATAACGGCGATGTATATTCTTGCGATCATTATGTTTATCCTCAGCATTATCTTGGGAACATAAGGGAAATTTCTCTTATTGATATGGCCAGGTCGCAGAAGCAGTTTGATTTTGGCCTTTCCAAAAGGAACACTCTGCCTAAGTATTGTCTTCGCTGCGATGTTCGTTATGCCTGCAGGGGAGAATGTCCCAAGCACCGGATACTGGTTGCTCCTGATGGCGAACCCGGATTAAATTACCTGTGCGAAGGATATAAAAATTTCTTCCATCATGTTGAGCCCTACATGGAATATATGGCCAAAGAACTGAAAAACAAACGTCCCCCTGCAAATGTTATGACATGGATAAGGAACAGGGAAAACCAGGTTGTTAAGCCTGTTATGCCGGAGAGAAACGATCCCTGTCCTTGTGGCAGCGGGAAGAAGTTCAAGAACTGCTGTGCTGGAAAACCATGGTACAGTTAGGGTGTAAGGCCTGATACAAGACTTAAGGCGTAAAGCGCAAAAGCACAATGGTAAAAAGGCGTACCATTCAGTTGACATTCAGTGGTCATTTAACTCCGTGACTACTCCCTGTGACACAATAGTTTTAAAAAATAGGAATTTAATGGTTTCCTAGGATCTGTATTACTTCAATTCGTTAGTTAAAATTCAATTGTCATTCATTAATTTATTGTTCGATCGTTCGGGAGTGTCTGCTAGTAGGGATTCCCCTCCATGGAGGGGCCGGGGTGGGTTAGAAATGAACAAAAGTGTATTACATATTCATTACTTGTCCGGTGCAAGAAGCCTGGAAAGTATATGATTATAAGGACCAGCCGATACCCTTATTCTTTTCTGCTAATGTTATTATTACAGGACCTTAACAATTCAGCTACTTCTTTGTGTCCGTTTTTCAATGCGAATGTTAAAGCAACATTTCCATCAATATCTTTTATAAGTGAATTAGCTTTGTATTCAAGTAATAATTTAGCAATTTCATTTTGTCCTTCTGCAGCAGCATACATTAAGGCTGTAAAGTGCTTTTCAGTATCTGCAATATTCGGATCTGCCCTGTTTATCAGGAGAAGTTTAACTGTTTCAGGGAATGGACCCGAAGAAGCGAACATAAGTGCCGTTCTTCCATTAAAATCGGGTATATTTATCTCAGCACCTCTTTTAAGAAGTTCTTTCACAACATCGGTATGCCCGTTATAAGATGCATACATTATTGCAGTTCTGCCTTCGGTATCCATTTTATTGATGTCTGCCCCGGATGACAGCAACTGCACAACAACAGCACTCTGACCATCAAGTGCTGCCTGATGAAGGGTTATAGCCGGGATATTTTCATTACCCTGAACATTTCCGGCCGGGTTTTTTGTTTGTATCTGTTTGTCCGGTTTATTAGAGCCGCAACCGGATAAACCAAGGATAATTATTGCGGCTATTACAAGGATTTTATTTGGCATTTATTATCATTTTTAATTAAAAGGACAATGCATTTGTTGTCAATTTTGTGTTTGATAGCTTGAAATGTAATGAAAAATATTAATCATACTTTCAGGAATATTCTTTTTCTGTATAGAAAATACAGGAAAATCCAGGCTATGGTCGTTAAGCCTGTTCCATAGATTAATGTTGACCATGCATCAGGAAGAAGGTCTGCAAATCCTCCAAATAAAAAATTTGTTGCCGACCTGAAATTAATAATTCGTTCTGCCAGGTAAATTGTTATAGGATTCATCCCGATAACGACAAAAAAGAAGGCCCACTTTTTAATCTTCCAGACATCAATTATTAAATAAAACAATGAAAAAAGAAGAAGGCTGAGTCCCCCGGCAAAACAAATAAACGAACTTGACCATAGGTTTTTGTTAATAGGGAAAACGATATTCCATAATTCTCCGGTTATTATTAAGGCTATGGCTGCCATTACCATGTAAAGTACTTTAATGAGAGGTTTGTTATTAAGGTATTTTGAAAGTAAAAATTCTCCGGTAAACATTCCAAGCAGGGGAATACCGATGGAAGGTATTGTACTCAGGAAACCCTGCGGAGTATAATTTCCCATATACAGTTTACCTGGCATCAGAAGACGATCGATATAACCGGCAAGGTTGCCCTCCTGTGAAAAAGCGTCAGATGAACCTAAATCATGAGCCGGAAAGAGAAGCAACAACAGCCAGTAAATAAGAAGCAAGCCCCAGAACCACATAATCCGGTACCTGAGTTTAGTGTTCATAAAGATCAGGGCCGCTAACATCCAGGCAACCCCAATTCTTCCAAGGACACTGCTATACTGCAAATTTTGAAAATCAAATCTCAATCCGTTGACATACAAAATACCCAGAAGAACCAGGATCACCGCACGATTGATAATATGTTTATAAATAGCTCTTTTCCCAACATTCATTGCCGTTCGCTTTGCCAGGCTGAAAGGGAAGGAGATGCCTGCGATAAAAAGAAAAAGAGGGAATATTATATCATAAAAATGGAAACCATGCCAGGCGACATGATGAAGCTGCACTGCCCACCACTTAAGAATAGGCCAGCCTGTTAATGTAGCAAGTCCGATGAAAATGTTTTCACCGCCCATGATCCAGAACATATCGAATCCCCGCAGAGCATCCAGTGAATAGAGTCTCCTGGATTCGTATTTGCTTTGTTTTTCAATTTCCATCATTACAGGTCTTTACATGGTTTATATATATTATATGAAAATAAGATAACAGAATAAGGAATATCATTATTAATAAAATCCCATGTTGCGGTGATCAATATGCGGCCTTTCTGTTCGTTTAAGAGGTATTGACATTCCGTTGGTCTCTTCCAGCCAATCATAAAGAGCATGATTCATTTTAATGATTGTATCCTGTAATGAAGGCTCAGTGATCAGGTTTTTTGTTTCATAAGGATCTTTCTGCAGGTCGTAAAACTCATCAGTATCCCATATTCCATAGTAACGTATATACTTATATCGATCTGAACGTACACCGAACATAGTAGGTGTTTGGGGATACTCATGTTCCCAGAAGTATTCGTAAAAAATATACTTGCGCCATGGTATATCTTGACCCTCCAATAATGGCAGGAATGAGCTACCCGGCATGTTGTCAGCTTTTTCTATTCCGGCACAGTCAAG
>DATFLA010000222.1:0-10725 GCA_035268305.1 Bacteroidales bacterium
TCTGGCAAGCTCGTGCTCAAGATGTTCAACGGCTTTTTCCATCCTGTCTGTGGTTTCCTCCATTATAAGTTCTATTTCCTCGTTCATGGGTTACAGGTTACATAATTAAAAAACTGAAGCAAAATACGGTTTTGTAATAAAAATCCAAAACGGTAAAAACAAAAATAATAAAATAGCCGTAAATACAACATTTATTCAAACAGATACAAGAGTACCTGTTTTTTCTCCTTTTATAATCTTCATGAGGTTACCATCCTTGTTCATGTCAAACACAATCAATGGCATGTTGTTGTCGAGGCACATGGCAAAAGCTGTTGAATCCATTACTTTTAGCCTTTTCGATAAAACCTCATCGAATGAGATTTCTTCATATTTGTGTGCATCTGGGTCCTTTTCCGGGTCGGAGGAGTATACACCATCGACCCTTGTTCCTTTAAGCAACACATTCGCACCGATCTCAACTGCCCTGAGCGCTGCTGCCGTATCGGTTGTAAAGAACGGATTCCCGGTACCACCGGAAAGGATGCACACTGTACCGCTTTTCATATTCTCAATTACCTTATCCCTGTTATAGAGCTCCCCAACAGGTTCCATCCTGATTGCTGTGAAAACTCTTGCGCTCCCGTCCAGCCTTGTTATGGCACTTTCGAGGGCAAGGCTGTTAATTACAGTGGCCAGCATTCCCATCTGGTCGCCTTTTACCCTGTCGAACCCGGAGGATGTGCCGCTGAGCCCGCGGAAGATATTACCTCCTCCTATTACAACAGAAACTTCACATCCTTCACCAGTGACATCAATAATCTGCCTGGCATATTCCACAAGAACATCTTCACTTATACCGTGATTTGATTTCCCTGACAGAGATTCGCCGCTTAACTTGAGCAGGATCCGTGAATATTGCATAATGAAACCTGTTAGAATAATTCCTGAGTAAAGTTCCTTAAGTATTATTTAAGGATAAATAAAAAACGAATTTAATAAAAGTGCTGAAATTAATACATGAAAAGAAATATTTTATAAGATGAACTACAAGCAATAATACCTGCCCTCTGTTAACCGGTATGGCTTTTATGCTAATATCCTGCATTATGACCAGAGATTTTAATATATAATATATTGACTGATGTCAAATGTTATTTTTTAATAAAAATGAATCACTTTTTCAATTCTTCTGATAAGAAATTATTCAAATAAGTGTAATAATGCATGACAAATGTTATCTTAGGAACGAATTTTCAGAAATTAACCCTAATAATTATACGTTTTATGGCTGAAGAAAACAACAAACAAAACAAAGCCCTGGTTGTAATTATAGCAGCAGTGGCAGCTACCGGGGGGTTACTGTTCGGTTTTGATACCGGAGTAATCTCGGGTGCAATTCCCTTTTTCCAAAAAGCTTTCAATATACCGGATAACTGGGTGGAAATCATAACTACATCCGGATTGGTAGGAGCAGTTATTGGTGCAATGTTTAGCGGCAGGATAGCTGATATTGTAGGTAGAAAGAAAGTAATCCTTGCCTCAGCAATAATCTTTGCTATAGGGGCAGTATGGTCGGGCGCATCGCCAAGCGCACAAATGCTTGTAGTAGCACGTTTCTTCCTTGGTATCGCAATTGGTGTTTCATCATTTGCAGTTCCTCTTTACATTGCCGAGATCTCTCCGACAAAAAGCAGGGGAACCCTTGTATCAATGTTCCAGCTGCTGATAACGATCGGAATTATGGTTTCATACCTGAGCGACTCGGCTTTTGCAGTGGCCGATAATGATCCTGCATACCTGACCTGCTGGAGACCTATGTTTTATGTGGGTGTAATACCTGCAATGATTATGTTTATAGGAATGATCTTCCTTCCTGAGACACCAAGGTGGCTTATCAGTAAAGGTTTTAATGATAAGTGCCGCGAAGTTCTTGAGAAAGTTGAAGAGCCACAGCTCGTTGATGAGGTCATTACAAGGATGAAATCTGATATAGATGCAGATAAAAAGAATAAGATTAACTGGACCTTGATATTTAAAAAGTGGCTGCGGGTTCCACTAATAATTGCTATAGGGATAATGTTTGTTCAGCAATTTACTGGGATTAATACAATTATATATTACAGTCCCAAGATTTTCCTCATGTCAGGATTCGCTGATGCTCAGGCAGCAGTTTGGGCTTCTGTAAGTGTCGGAGTTGTTAATGTTGTCTTTACAATACTTTCGCTGTTCATGATAGATAAGCTCGGTCGACGTAAACTGTATTTCATTGGTCTTACAGGACTTGTTGTAGCGCTTATCGCAATGGGTACATGTTTTGCCCTGCAGTCGACTCTTGGTGATTCGATCAAATGGGTAACCATAGCGCTTGTATGGATCTATATAGCTTTCTTCGCAATAAGTCTCGGACCGCTCGGATGGCTGATAATATCAGAAGTCTTCCCGCTCAGCGTAAGAGGTATCGGATCAAGTATCGGAGCTCTTTCAAACTGGCTGTTCAACGGTATTGTAGCCTTTACATTCTTTAAAATAGTAAAAGGGCTGACATTACCGGGATCAGAGATTATGCTCAAGGGAGAGGACCTGGGTAACCCCGCAGGCGCATTTTATCTCTATGCTCTCGTAGGTATACTCGGTCTGATCTGGGGATACTTCTTCATTCCTGAAACAAAAAATGTTACACTGGAAAAGATTGAAGAGCACTGGAGAGAAGGAAAACTTCCAAGAGACCTGAAGAGCTAAGATAGCAGGTCAGTACCAAGAGGCTGTCTCAAAATGAATTTAACCGCAGAGCCTTTCAATCGGGTTCTGCGGTTAATGGATTTCTTTTTGAGACAGTTTTTTTATTCTCCTGGAGATAAAAAAAGTGGCGCCCTGAAGCGCCACGAGAATATTGAATATGAACTTACGTATTACAAATTTAAAGTATATCTCTTGAATTCAGTAACTGTAAGGTCTTTATTTGCTGACTGCATATATTGTTTTACTGTCATTTTGTTGTCTTTAACAAATTCCTGGTTGAGCAGTGTGCTCTCCTTGAAGAATTTTGCAAGTTTACCCTGGGCAATTTTATCAAGCATATCTTCCGGTTTCCCATCTCGTCTTGCCTGTTCTTTACCGATTTCTATTTCCTGTGCAACAACTGATTCAGGAACCATATCCTTATCAACTGCAACAGGATTCATAGCTGCAACCTGCATGGCAACATCTTTGTAAACCTGAACATCGAGCCCTTGCTTTGTAAAACCGACTATTGTTGCCAGCCTGTTTCCGGGATGAACATAGGCCTGTACATAAGGGGCTTCAACCTTTTCATAGTTCGAGAGATCAAGTTTCTCTCCGATTATACCAATATATTCAACAACTTTTTCTTCGACTTTTGCACCTTCAAAGGGAAGAGCCTTGAGTTCATCGAGGCTGGCCGGTTTCTTTTCAATGGCCAGATCAAGTATTTTGTCGGCAAGAGCTATAAAATCAGCATTTTTTGCAACAAAATCAGTCTCACTGTTCAGAACTATTAAAGCACCTGTCTGTCCGTCTTCCGATACTTTTGAAATAACCACGCCCTCTGTAGCTTCCTTGTCAGCACGCTTGTTGGCAACAGCCTGTCCTTTTTTCCGTATTATCTCTACTGCTTTATCAAAGTCGCCATCAGCCTCTTCAAGAGCTTTTTTACAATCCATCATTCCTGCAAGGGTTGCTCTTCTTAGTTTGGCGACATCAGCTGCACTTATATTAGCCATATTATTCCTTTTATTATTTGTTTACTATTATTTTATTCTTCGTCATCATCATACATAGAACCGGAATTCTCTTTTTCTTCCGATGAATAATCATCGTTATCCGTGTCATCTGTATCCTCCTCTGCGTCATCATCGTAATCTTCATCATCGGAGGTGTGGTCACTAAGTGTTGCAGATGCCGCTTTTGCTTCGGGACCTTTAGATTTCTTCTCTTTCTGAAGAGGTTCCTTGTCTTTTTCAATTTTCCTTTCACTAAGACCTTCTTCTATAGCCTGGCAAAGAATACCCACGATGAGGGAAATAGATTTGGAGGCATCATCATTGGCGGGGATAGGGAAATCTATTTCAGAAGGATCTGAATTCGTGTCGACCATTGCAAAAACAGGGATGCCGAGTCTTCTGGCTTCCTTAACTGCAATATGTTCTTTCGATACGTCAACAATAAAGAGAGCTGAAGGAAGACGCGTAAGATCGGCTATACTGCCAAGGTTTTTTTCAAGTTTAGCCCTTTGCCTTGTTACCTGCAGCCTTTCACGCTTCGACAGGTTGGTAAAAGTACCGTCTGTGGCCATCTTGTCTATCGAAGACATCTTCTTGACAGCCTTGCGGATAGTAGGAAAGTTGGTAAGCATACCACCGGGCCAGCGTTCAGTAACATATGGCATGTTGACTGCCTTAACCTTTTCTGCCACTATCTCTTTTGCCTGTTTCTTTGTTGCAACAAACAGGACTTTCTTACCCGATTTGGCTATGTGTTTAATTGCTGATGCAGCTTCATCGATTTTGCTAACTGTTTTTTCAAGATCGATGATATGTATTCCGTTTCGCTCCATAAAAATATAAGGAGCCATGGCCGGATTCCACTTTCTTTTAAGGTGACCGAAATGTACACCTGCGTCAAGTAATTCTTTGAAATTTGTTCTTGGCATTTTTGTGTTTGTTAAGTTTACATTCTGTTCAATCAATTGTATGGTAGTTCCTCTTGGGAAGTCCGTACAATTTAGATACTAAACTTGCATCTATGACGACTGATATCTTAAAGACTAACGTTTACTGAACTGGAATCTCCTGCGGGCTTTTGGCTGGCCGGGTTTCTTCCTTTCTACTTCGCGTGGATCGCGTGTTACAAAACCTTCTGCCTTGAGTGCTGATTTATAATCGGGATCAGCCTGTATCAGTGCCCTGGTGATTCCCAGGCGAAGAGCTTCAGCCTGACCTTTTACTCCACCCCCGTCGAGGTTGGCATTAATATCATATCTGTCAGTAATATTAAGGTGAACAAGGGGCTGTGTCACTACATACTGCAGTGTTTCAGCACCAAAGTATTCCTTGTAATCCCTGCCATTGACAGTGATCTTACCTTTACCATCACTGACATATACCCGTGCTACAGCTGCTTTCCTTCTTCCAAGAGCATTGATTGATTCCATGTCTGTTGCGTAATATATTAAATTTCAATTGTTTTTGGTTTCTGTGCCTCATGTGGATGTTCTGTTCCGGCATAAACATACAGATTCCTGTAAAGAGCACTTCCAAGCCTGTTTTTCGGAAGCATACCTTTTACTGCTTTCTCAACGAGCGAAATGGGCTTTTTCTTTAATAATTCGTCTGCTGTTGCAAAACGTTGTCCTCCGGGATGTCCTGTGTGCCTGATATATACTTTATCAGACATCTTATCACCTGTCAGAATAACCTTTTCAGCATTGATAACGATCACATTGTCACCACAATCAACATGAGGTGTGTAATTTGTTTTATGCTTTCCTCTGAGTGTGGAAGCTACAACTGTGGCCAGTCTTCCAAGAACTTTGCCTTCTGCATCAATAACTACCCACTCTTTGTTCACTGTGGCTTTATTCGCTGAAACTGTCTTATAGCTTAAGGTATTCACTTGTACTTATTTTTAATTTATACACCTATATTTCATGTAAAAACCCGATATTTTAGGGTCTGCAAAAATACAACATATTTCATAAAAAAAAAGAATAATCATTATAAAATATCAGTCTTTTGCAAAAGTAATTTATTTTTACCGCCTGATAATAAGAACTAAAGTTAATCGGATAGTATGCCTGATGATATTTCTTTTCTTTCAAGGGCCATTGAAATAGCTTCTGCCGGAGTAGATAATGGTGGTGGCCCATTCGGGGCCGTGATTACAAAAGACGGGGAGATTCTTTCCGAATCATGTAACATGGTTGTCCTTAACCACGATCCTACTGCTCATGCAGAAATGCTGGCCATACGCGAAGCTGCTGCCAGGATCGGTACATTCGATCTTCATGAATGTACCCTATATGCTTCATGCGAACCATGTCCCATGTGCCTTGGAGCCATATACTGGTCGGGTATAAGGAAAGTAATCTATGCCAGCGACCGTAATGATGCTGAAAAAGCTGGCTTTAGCGATAAAATGATCTATGAGGAGATCGATCTTGATCCCTCAGAACGCAGGATCCCTTTTATAAGAATGACTGATAAGGGAGCAGGTGAAGTTTTCAGGAAGTGGAAAAATATGGATGATAAAATTCAATACTAACTGTATGAGTACCGACAGCCGGCTGAAAAGAGAGTTTTTTACCAGGGATGTGCTTGAAGTTGCTCCCGGCCTGCTGGGTAAGGATCTGGTGATCAAAAATGGTGAAAGTACGGAGAAAAGGGTCTTTATCACAGAAGTGGAAGCTTACAGGGGAGAGGAGGACAGGGCATGCCATGCCTCACATGGACGTACTTCACGTACAGATGTTATGTATCGTGAAGGCGGCAGACTTTATATTTATCTTATTTATGGTATGTATTGGATGCTAAATATAGTGGCAGGGGAAAGTGCTGTCCCTCAGGCAGTTCTTGTGAGAGGGGTAAGTGATGTAGCTGGTCCAGGGAGGCTTACAAGAATGCTTGGAATAGATAAATCATTTTATGGTGAGGACCTCGTGATTTCAAACCGGATATGGATGGAAGATTCCGGCCGTGAAACTGCTTATACAACCGGACCGAGGATAGGTATAGAATATGCAGGAGACTACTGGCAGTCGAGGCCCTGGAGATACTGCATGATAAAAACAGGGGAGGGGACATAATCATTGTTTCAACCTGGCAAGCTTTATTAGCTTATCGAGATTGAGGTGAAGAGTAAAGGCATAATCGAGAGTCTTCATCCTTACATCGTAGTAAGTTTCGGCACCAAGGAACAAATCAAGAAAATTCTCAGGGAACAAATCAATGTAAAGTGTATTGTTTATTATTTCCCTGTCGGGAATAACATAATCTGATGTATGGTTCTTTACACTGCCGTAAACGGGATTTCCATCGGGCGCGAAGAAGTTATGTCCTTTCCAGTATGATGCTCCGAAGTGAATACTTTTATAAATGTAATTTCCTTTTATCCATATTGCACTGCCTCTTGTAATACCTGAAGGTGGTTTCCCGGGAAATTCCCTGTTGAGAAAACCAAGTGCCTCGATACCAGCCTCACCATATTTCTTTCCCGCAATATCAAAATTACATCCCAGTCCGGCCATCATATTAAAATAGGTCTCCATATGCTCAGGGTAATTGCTGATCTGACCCCCGAAATGCTTAAACTGTACCTGCACTGGAACTGAAGGATGAATAAAGCCGGCTATTTCCGGGAAACTGTACCTGAACGATTCCCCGAAATTGATAATTTCCCTTGTTGTATCATTACTGAAAATAAAATTTTCCCAGCTTACGTATGTATCGTTGAAGATTCTCCTGTAATTGCCCGTTACCTGGAAACCTTCTTCATAGTAATTCTTGTATAACCGTTCATGATCGAATAAGGGGTCATATAGTTTATGACTGTCACAACCTGGCAGTGTTCCCATCACAAGTGTTGTATTCCCGTTTATTTTAAATGAGGTGGAGAAAACAGGCAGTGCCTTTGTGAATTTGTCTTTTCCCGAATATTTCAACAGGTAAGCTCCTGCACGCAGAGTAACACGGTCCGATGGATTATAAACAAGCTCGGGCTGAAAGAAATATCCTATTAATGTGTACCCTTCTATCCATTTTGATTTGTCTGTAAATCCTGGCAGGCTGGAGACCAGGACAAATTTTGAGGAGCCTATTGAGTTGAAATATTCATCGTCCCTGACAAATGTAAGGCTTTTTATTCGCAGGGAGAGAACGCCGGCTTTTGATGATGTATCTGAGCCGGTCTGCCCATTAAGGCCGGAAAAACTTATTGTCAGTATAAAAAGAATAAGTGCGATATGTCTCATCAGCCCCCGGGATTTGGACAAAAGTAGCATTTTTATTCAAGTTAATTTGGTGTTAAATAGAATAGTATATAGGTACATATAATATTTTTTTACGTTCTTTGTTCTCATAATATTTAAAATGTCATAAATATATGAGTTCAGTTTGGGGCAACTACCGCCGATGGAACAATATTACCGGGTGGTTTTTATTTGTCTTTGCGTCAATGGTTTATATACTGACGCGCGAGCCGACAGTCAGCTTCTGGGATTGTGGCGAATTTATTCTCTCTGCTTTCAAACTCCAGGTTGGACATCCTCCGGGAGCACCTCTTTTCCTTATGATGGCCAGGGTAGCCACATTCTTTGCCGGCGATGATACTTCAAAAGTAGCTGTTTCCGTCAATACCCTGTCTGCCCTCTGCAGCGGATTTGCGATCATGTTCCTGTTTTGGACCATAACACACCTTGTACGCAGGGTCTTCCTTCATGGAAAAGAACTTGAAGCCAAACATGTACCGGCTATAATTGGAAGTGGTATTCTTGGTGCACTCGCATATACATTTACAGACACATTCTGGTTCTCCGCCGTTGAAGGTGAACTCTATGCCCTTTCGTCTCTGATTATTGCAATAGTTTTTTGGGGAATGCTGAAATGGGAAGATGAAGCAGATAAACCTTATTCCGGGCGATGGATAATACTCATTGCCTATATTATGGGACTTGGCCTCGGTGTACACAGGCTTAACCTCCTGATTATTCCTGTGCTTGTATTTGTTTACTATTTCAGGAAATATGAGGTTACAAGGAAAGGAGCGATTAAAACTCTTTTTCTGGCTGTATTGTTGCTGTGGCTGATGGTGTTTGTGATAATGCCCGGGGTTCCGGCAGTGGCAGGATGGTTCGAGCTGCTCTTTGTGAATGTTTTCGGATTGCCCTATAACAGCGGATTACTGTTCTTCCTTGTAATATTATTTGGCGGGCTGGCATATGGAATATGGCTGTCGCTAAAAAAGAAAAAGGTCATTCTTAACTATATACTTACATCCCTTACCGTAATCATTATAGGCTATTCCTCTTATGCCATGATAATGATAAGATCTTCGGCCAGGCCTCCGATGAATCAGAATAATCCTTCCGATGTATTTTCACTTTCATATTATATCAATATGAAACAGTACGGAAGTGCTCCGAAAATTTTCGGAAATTATTACAGTGCACCGGTAACTGGTCTCAAAAAAGTAATTGCAGGGTATAATAAGGTTGATGGGAAATATAAACCCTATTATTCCACTGAATATGAATACAGCAGCCAGTTTGAGACGGTGTTTCCCCGCATGTACAGTACTGATTCCGATCACGAGAGTGCATACAAATACTGGGGTAAGGTAAAGGGCAGAACCTATACCACACCCGACTCAAAAAAGCCGGTAGTGTGCCCTACCTTCGGAGAGAATCTTCGTTATTTCTTCAGATACCAGATAGGATTTATGTACCTGCGTTATTTTATGTGGAACTTTGCCGGACGACAAAATGATATACAGGGCAACGGCAACCCGATTTATGGTAACTGGATAAGCGGTATTAAATTTATTGATGAAGCCCGCCTTGGTAATCTCGATAAGATGCCCGATGATCTTAAAAATAACAGGGGTAATAATAAGTATTATTTTCTGCCTCTGATAGTTGGACTTCTGGGGCTCTACTGGCAATATAAAAGGGACAGGAATGGTTTCTGGCTGGTACTCGGGTTCTTCCTGATGACAGGACTGGCGATCATTGTATACCTTAATCAGTATCCAAACCAGCCAAGGGAACGTGACTATGCATATGTTGGCTCCTTTTATGCTTTTGCCATCTGGATTGGTATCGGATTCATGTTTGTCTACGAAGAGTTGAAGAAGCTCCTCGGCAGAAACCTGTCACTTGGTATTACTTTTGTTGGTCTCATTACTGCTGTTCCTGTCATAATGGGACAACAGAACTGGGATGATCACGACAGATCGGGACGATATACAGCACGCGATATAGGTGAAAACTACCTTAAATCATGTGCCCCTGATGCTATATTGTTTACTTATGGCGATAACGACTCTTTTCCGGTGTGGTATGCCCAGGATGTTGAAGGGGTGAGGACTGATGTCCGTGTTGCAAACCTCAGTTATATCCAGGCCGGATGGTATATAGACATGATGAGGCAGAAGGCAATGAAATCGGATCCCCTGCCTTTCTCCCTCCCACAGAGTAAATATATGGAAGGAGTCAGAGAGCAACTTCCGGTTGATGAGCGGATTAAAAAACCGGTCGATCTGAAAGACGTGGTCAGGTTTGCCGGGGAAGATGACAGGAAATACAAGATTGATATAAGCGGACAGGGCGATTGGGTAAACTATATCCCTACCAACCAGTTCATCATTGATGTTGACACAGCACTCGTCCTTAGAAACGGGACAGTAAAGAGTTATTATAAAGACAGACTTCTTAGCCCTATAATCTGGGATTATTCAGATGATTATGCCTTTAAAGGCGACCTGGCAATTATGGATTTGCTGTCAACTAATAAATGGAAGAGGCCAATATATTATTCCACAACGGTGCCCTCAAGTCAGTATAAGGGTATTGAAAGTTATTTTGTGCAGGAGGGCCTTGCCTACAGGGTTGAACCTATCAGGATAGACAAACCCGAACAGGGTGAATTCGGTATGATAGACCCACATGTAATGTATGATAACATGATGAACAAATTTACCTGGGGGAATGCACAGGATCCAAAAGTCTACCTT
>DATFLA010000223.1:0-3934 GCA_035268305.1 Bacteroidales bacterium
TTCCCGGCATAATCAGGCCTCCAAAGCTGGAACCTTGAATAATCCCCAATAGCCTGGTTTCCAACAATACCATAACCTGCTCTTAATTTTAAATTTGAGATCAGTCCTATATTCTGCATAAATCCTTCCTTGCTGATTACCCATCCCAGAGAACCGGACGGGAAAAACCCGAACCTGTTATTCTGACCGAACCTTGATGAACCGTCGTAACGCAATGTTCCTGTTACCAGATACTTATCAGCAAAAACATAATTAATATTTCCAAAATATGATAATAATTTGCTCTGGGTACCAGAACCGCTGTTAGTTTGAGAACCTGTACCTGCATTCAGATAATAGAAGTCAATGTTATCGAGGGCAAACTGTTCGCGGCGCGCCCCCATGGAATTTGCCATGTTACTAATTGCTTCCGTACCAATTAAGAAATTCGCTCTTGACTGTCCACTGGTAAATTGATATGAAATAGTATTAGACCAGGTCCAGTTATAGCTTTCTGTCTCACTAAGATCAACATAATTTGTGGCCTGTCCGAGAAATCCTTCCTGCCACTTTGGCATATATATGTTAGTCCTGGCCAAGCCATATTCAAGACCAATGTTCGATCTGAAAAGTACATTTTTAACAGGCTTCAATTCCAGGAAGAGATTCCCAAATACTCCATTCGTTTTATTCCTGTTATATTTATTTACATCAGCCATATGAACCGGGTTTCCCCTGTCGGAAAAACCTGCACCGAGAGGTCCCGCAAATGAACCATCTGTTTTATAAACCGGTAAAATAGGTAAAATATCAGTTGCCAGAGATATGACCGATCTCGCAGCATCGGATGGTGTTGGGACAAGTGAAGTTTTAGTTAACATTATATTTTCACCAATCTTAAGTTTGTTCTCAAAGAAATTTACAGAATTATTGGCTCTTATGCTTACCTTTTTGAAACCTGTTGTTATGATCAGACCTTTATTATCAAAATAGGATATGTCTACGAGAGTACTTGTTCTGTCTGTGCTGCCTGAAATACTCAGACTGTTTGAAGAGATAAGTCCTGTCTGGAATACTTCATCCTGCCAGTTCGTGTTGGCTGATGGCAATGTTGGGTCACCTGCAATAAATTCTACCGGATGCACTGCATCAAGAACAGGTACACTTCCAACCATATGCCAATCGTATGAATAAAGCGAATTGTCCGGCTCAATGCCGTCATTTATGGCTCCCTGCCAGAGTATTTTTCCGTATTGTTCAGTATTGGCCATATCATATCTTCTGACATACTTCTGGAAAGAATAGCTTGTATGAAGGTCAACTTTGATTTTCCCTTTTCCTGTTTTGGTGGTAACTATAATTACTCCGTTGGAAGCACGCGAACCGTAAATTGAAGTAGCCGAAGCATCTTTCAGTACCTGTATTGATTCAATGGAATTTTGATCCATGTACTGCAAAACATTAGGATCTGTTGTAGGAATACCATCAATTATATATAAAGGATTTGTATTCCCCAGGGTATTAAGACCACGAATATTTATTGAAGTGGCCTCCCCGCTTGGACCTCCGTCGCTGGTTATATACAAACCTGCAACTTTGCCCTGAACTGACTGCAGCACGCTACCTGAGGCTATATCCCTGGCTTCACCTATCGGGACAACTGCTACAGATCCTGTCAGATCAGCTCTTTTCATTGTCTGGTAACCGGTAACAATAACTTCATCCAGAGTACTGACTGACTCTTCAAGGCTGATATCGATCCTCCTTTGTGAGCCAACTACTACTTCCTGTGGCTTCATACCGATAAAAGAGTATGTTAATGTAGCATTTGGTTCCACTGTAATGGAATAATTCCCATCAACTCCGGAAAGAGTTCCGTTTGTTGTTCCTTTCTCGAGAATAGTCACTCCGACAAGGGCTTCATTTGATGATTGAGAAGTAACTTTCCCGGTAACAGTTATTTTTTGTTGTGCATAGGCACTCACAAAAAGAAACATGGTTATAATTAGCACAAGCATCCGAGGCAGCTTGTGCTTCAACAGTTCAAAATACGGTTTTCTCATAGTAGATTAGGTTTAATTATTGGTTTAAACAATTATTTAAAGGTTGGTTCAAAACAAATTATTACAAAGGTTTTTAATAAAGCATGTTATACCTTGTCCCTGCATTTTGAATATAATATTGTTCACCTTAGTTGAATGATTCTGCTGATCTCGCTCTCTTTATAGGAAGGTGTACCCCCTGCCTTCGTTGCAACAAGGGCACCTGTTGCACATGCATATTCCAGAGAAAGGTTTAACGAATCACCTGACAGATACTTTGAGAGGAATCCTGCAAGAAAAGCGTCGCCGGATCCAACAGTATCCTTTACATCAACCTTAAAACCCTGATGTTCAAAATATTTACCATTATTATACAGGAATGCCCCTTTATCCCCGCGTGTTACACATAGTATTTCACAAGGATATTTTTCACAGAACCATTCTGCAAGATCACTTTCATTGTAATTCTTATTATACCATCCGGCTATTAATCTGAGTTCATCATTATTTAATTTCACTATTGTGGCTTTCCTTATAAGTTGCTCCACAATATCCTTATTATTATAAGGCGCTCTCAGGTTAACATCTATGAATTTTAAACCATTGTTAATGTCAATAATATCTATGACTGTCTGCCTCGTGAGCAAGTGTCTTGAAGCCAAGGTGCCATATATGATAACATCTGCTTGTTCCGCTTCCTTTCTAAGACTTTCAGAAAACTCTATCCTGTCCCATGCAACATTGTCGACAATCTCGAACCGAACCTGGTTATTAGGTTCCAGTTCTACTTTCACAGTACTGGTTTCAAGTTCATTATCTATCTGTAAAAGTTCACTATCCAGACCCTGTTTTTCAATAAAGCTTTTCAAATCATACCCTGGCTGATCTTTTCCAATCCTGCCTGCAAATTTGACTTCAAATCCAAAATTCCTAAGATGGAGTGCAACATTCAATGGCGCTCCTCCTACTTTGGCTCCCTCAGGAAGCAAATCCCACAGGATTTCACCAATACAGAGTATTTTCTTTTTTTTGCTTTTGCCGTAATTGTAATTATTTGATATCATCAGCCGATAATTTTTAACTTAAAGTTATTAGTTGATGACGATTAAGAATGGTTAAAATATGTTCATTATGGCATAACTATTAAACCATTTAGATATGGTCGTTTTTATCCCAGATAAGAATTATTCAAAATGGTATGAAAAACTGATCATATATAAATAAATTAAGTGCTTCAATGATGCGAAGAAACTTATAGGACTAAAAGAAATGGATAAAAAGGATTACCTGATTATGCAGGGAAGAACATATCAGAAAATGCTGAATTTAAAGGCTTTAAATTTGGAGAATCTGTTTTACAAATTCTTTGGTAATGGTTCATAGCTGAAATAATCTGCTAAAACAGCCTTTTCAAATACAAAATATGATAGTGCCATTAAATTAGGGTTATAATAGATATTGAAATAAAAGATATTATATCTTTACTATGATTTTGCTCATAATTGTAACTCAAGTCCATATTTGATTAATATTCAGCACGATAATTAAATTTATCGTTTAATTTCGTACGCCTGATATATGAAGAGGTACCTGATTTTAATATTGATTTTATTATCCGGATGTATCAAAAAGATAGAAAGAAATCCGGGACCTAAGATGGTCATAGGCTTTTCTCAATGCACAATGATTGACGAATGGCGAAAAAATATGGTCGAGGAAATGAAGCGGGAAATTACCTTCTTTCGTGATTATAATATCGAATTAATTGTTAAAGATGCGGGAGATAACAATGAAAAACAGATTGCTGATATAAATGATCTGGTATCAAAAGGAATTGATTTGCTGATTGTCTCGCCCAATGAAGCTGAACCACTTACTCCCACTGTAGAAAAGGTATACAATAAAGGAATCCC
>DATFLA010000224.1:0-2390 GCA_035268305.1 Bacteroidales bacterium
CAATAATTGTTAGTCTTTTATCTCTTGGTGCAGGTATACGACTTGGCCTGTGGGGAAAGAAGCTCATTACAGTTATTTTACCTGGTACTTATCCACAAAAAAAAGGAAATAAAAAGGCCAAATCCGGGAGTGACACTGCAAAACCGGCAGAGGCCTGACAGATAAGCTGGTTTTAGACCTGGTTTACTTAGTTTATCATGGTCTGCAAACAGGCAGCTATAACCTGATTATAAATTTTGTAGGTGTTTTTTAGTTATTTTATGCTGTGGAAGGAAGGTTGTTTGCAATAGGTGATATCCATGGATGTTTTGGAGAACTGAAACAGCTTGTCGAATCTGAAGCCGCGATAAATCATAATGATAAAGTTGTTTTCCTGGGTGATTATATAGACCGTGGTGAAAACAGCAGGGAAGTAGTCGACTATATTATTGATATGCGTAATTCAGGTTTGGATATTGTCACCCTCAGGGGAAACCATGAGGAAATGCTCATAGGTGCTTATGAAGACAAAAACAGGCTTTATCAGTGGTTTCTGAATGGTGGTTACACCACGCTCGATAGTTTTGGGGCAGGCTCGGTTAATGATCTTGCTGACGAATATGTTGATTTCTTTTACAGCCTGAAGTATTATTATTGTCTCGGGAATTTCGTTTTTGTTCATGCCGGCTTCAATGATGATATTGAAGATCCCTTTGAAGATACAGTGGAGATGGTATGGACACGCAGGGGAAAATACCGGAATCCAGTTCTGAAAGGCTTTACAATTATTCATGGTCATACACCAGTGCCCATCGGTATTTGCAGGGAAATGATTAATGAACATGCAAGTGTCATTAACATAGATACGGGATGTGTTTATTCAGATGTACCTGAGCTTGGTCATCTTTCAGCTGTTGAGCTGTATTCAATGAAGCATTATTCGGTGTGAGTAAGGTTACTGTGAATTATAATGGCTTTTATTTGTACAGTAGTACTATTATTTCATATCTTTCTATTCCTTTAAGTTATTACTCATCTTAAATCCTGATTCCAATGAAATATTTTGCGTTTGTTCTCTTGGTTTTAATGACTTTTTCATGTAAAACATATAATCGGAAAGCAGAATCATCGGTTGATACATTATCTGTTGGCTGGAAGATGCAGCCCCGCGACAAACTTAATGGTATAGAGGGTAATACCATATCAGAAAACGGGTTTGATGCATCATCATGGTTCGACGCTGAGGTTCCGGGTACAGTGCTAGGTAGCCTTGTCAGCGACAGTGTTGTAAAAGACCCTTATTTCGGCATTAACATGCAAAATGTAGATCCTGAACAGTTCAAACAACCCTGGTGGTTCAGATCCACTTTTTCTTTGTCTCCTGATGATCTGAAGAAGAAAATATCACTAAGATTCAGCGGTATTAATTACAGGGCCGATCTCTGGATAAATGGGAAAAAGGTTGTTGGCAAAGATAAATTTGCCGGAACTTACAGGATGTTTACTTTCAATATTGACAAATATGTTGTTCCGGGACAGAATACAATTGCCTTAGAGTTATGGCAGCATGCAGATGGAGAATATTCAATTGGTTTTGTTGACTGGAATCCCCTGCCGCGCGACAGGAGTATGGGCATTTTCAGGGATGTTTTCCTGGAGATAAATGATGGTTTGAAGATCCGTAGCCCATTTGTCTATTCCAAAGTGGATACTGTGGAAGAAAATGCTGCGGATCTGTTTATCCAGACAGAGGTGGTAAACAGCACTGATAAACCTGTGAAAGGAATTATGCAGGTTGACTACCAGTTGGGGATTGTGAGGAAGCAGGTTACAGTGGGACCGGGCGACACACTATCATGCCAGTTTTCCCCTTCGGAGTTTCCTCAGCTGTCTGTGAAAAATGTTAAGCTTTGGTGGCCAAACGGTATGGGCCGTCCTGATATGTATAATATGAAGGCCGAGTTTATTACAGGAGGAAAAATACTGGACAGGGTAGGAAAGAGATACGGTATCAGGGAGATAACAAGTTACCTTGATGAAAGAAAGAACCGTGCATTCAGGATAAACGGCAAGTTTATCCTCCTTAAAGGAGGGGGATGGACTGACGATTTATTGTTACAGGATACCAAAGAGTCAGTCGAGGATCAGCTCAGGTACGTACGTCATATGAACCTTAATAGTATCAGGTGCGAAGGTTTCTGGGGAAAAGATGAGACGCTTTACAACCTGTGCGATGAATACGGAATTATGGTTATGGTAGGATGGAACTGTCACTGGGAATGGGAGGATTACCTTTTAAAACCTGTAGATGAAAAATACGGGGGGCCTGTTTCCAAAGAAGATATAGATCTTATTTCGGCTTACTGGTTCGATCAGATGATGTGGCTGAGAAATCATCCTTCGATTTATAT
>DATFLA010000225.1:0-3039 GCA_035268305.1 Bacteroidales bacterium
CTTCCCTCGGCTGCAATAATATTACCGGTTATAGCATTGTCGCTTATCCTTGCCGTTTGCAACAGACCGCGTGCCACAGGAAAAATAGCCCCCCTTCCGCCTTTTGGAGGATCAAAGTCAACCGGTACAACAGACCCGGGAGTGATTCCTTTATCGGCAAAAATGTCTCTCAGTTCGGTAAAAGTTATCGCTTCGTCAACCTCAGGACTTTCAGCTTTCTTAGCAATGCATGGCCCTATAAAGACTATCCTTGTATCTTTCCCATACTTTGCTCTTACAACCCTGCTCATGGCTACCATCGGTGACACCACAGGGGCAAGCTTATCTGCCAGGGCAGGGTGATAGTACTTAACATAGTTCACAATTGAAGGACAATCGGATGATATATAGTAATTTGCATTCTCACTGACAAGCTTCTTATACCTGTCAGCTACAAGGTCGGCACCAAAAGAGACTTCCGAGACATAATCAAATCCAAGTTTTTTTATCATGGCTACCAGGACACGATGATCTGCGATCTCCACAAATTCAGCAGGAAAGCTTGGTGCAACGATAGCTGCTCTGATACCGTGTTCCCCGAGCAGCCTCTCAACCCTGTCGACTGTATTAAGAAAAACCTTTGCCCCCTGGCTGCATACTTTGGTGCAATTACCACATGCGATACATCGTTCGCCAATTACCTCTGCCTGTCCGCCAACTATCCTGATTGCTTTTGCAGGGCATTCCCTTACGCATGTATAACATGTCCGGCACAATTCTTTTATAGTGTAAACAAGCATCTCAGTAATATTTTATTGTCATAGCAAAACATTTCTTTTCTCAAAGTGGGTATAAAATATCTTATGATCAGCAGTTTCACTGTTTGCGCCCAGAAGCTTACTGTAGAGACTGATACAGGCCGGTGATTTTGAAGGCAGGGTAATAGCCTCAGTATCATCTGCCTGGTAAATAGTCTTTGCCCTGTTCTTAAGATCTTCTTTCGAATTTGGTGGTCGCAGCCCTGCCCCGTGAATACAACCTCCCGGGCAGGCCATCACTTCAACAAGATTATATTTCTTACCATCCGCAAGAGCGGCTTTCAGCTTTTCCAGTCCCGTAAGTCCGTCAACGACAGCAACATTTACAGACATTTTATCAATGCTGATAACAGCTTCCCTGAAACTTCCGCCTGTTCGTATCCTTTTAAATATATGTTTATCAGCATCTTTCCCCGTCATTTTATAAATAAGGTCTTTAAGCACACCTTCGGCTATTCCACCGGATACTTCTGCAAGAAATGCTGCTGAGCTTCTTCCCGAAAGAGGATCATCAGCTGCCTCCTGTTCTATAACAGAAGTATCTATTCCATGTAGTCGTATAAGCCTTGCAAGCTCCCTTACCGTGAGTACTGCATCCACATCGCTGATACCTTTTCTCATCATGCCGTCACGTCGTGCTTCAAATTTCATAGCCGTACAGGGAGAAGCCGAGACTGAGAATATCTCCGATGATTTAATACCAATCTGGTCGGCAATAAGAGTCTTTATAAGGGAGCCTGTTATCTGCTGAGGCGATTTCACACCGGAAAGCTGTGGCAGGATACCGGGCATGAACTGTTCTGCATATTTGACCCATGCAGGGCATGCGGAAATATATAAAGGTCCGCCGGAATCATTTTTAATGCCGGTCAGCAGCTGATCTGACATCTCTGAAACAGCAATATCAGTTCCGGTGCCTGTTTTATAAACCCTGTCAAAGCCCACCTTGCGAAGAATACCATTCAGGACCCTGTCGAATTCACGGGAATATCTTATACCCAGTTCCTCGGCGATACCCATTGGTACAGCAGGAGAATACTGTATTACCTTTATCACATCTTTATTATGCAAGTATTCCTGTACCTCTGTTATATTATGCTTTTCATGCAATGCCCCCGTAGGGCATACAAGTACACATTGTCCGCACTGAATACAGCTTGAAAAGTTCAAATCCTTGTCAAGAGCCGCTCCCACATGAGTGTTGCGACCTTTACTTATAAAATCGACTGATGTCGCTGTCATAACCTCTTCACATACTCTTACGCATCTGCCGCAAAGAATGCATTTTGACAGTTCCCTTACAATTGCAGGACTCGACTGATCGAGGTGCGGTTTTATTTTCCTGGCCCGGATGCGTCTTTCGCGTATATTAAGTTCCTCTGCCAGGCGTTGCAGCTCACAGTTAAGGTTCCTGTCGCAGTAGAGACAGTCATCAGGATGATTTGAAAGAAGAAGCTCCACTATAGTCCTGCGGGCTGTTATAACTCTCGGAGAATGGGTCTGTATCTTCATCCATTCCTCCACCGGTTGGGAACAGGCTGCCACAAGACGGTTGCGTCCCTCTACTTCCACCACGCACATACGGCACGCACCTGTCGGGGTAAAATCCTTCATCCGGCATAGAGTGGGTATGATTATGCCATTACGGTTGAGGGCAGAGAGTATCGTCTCTCCTTTCTCCGCTTTTATCTTCCTGTTATTAACCTGTATTGTGAAAAACATATAAGCTATTTTACTGTTATTGCACTAAACTTACAAACATCGAAACATATTCCGCAGCCTGTACATTTCTCGCTAACAATAAAATATGGCTGTAACCTTGTTCCGTATATGGCATTGACTGGACACCTTGTAGCGCATGCTGTACATCCCGTACATTTATCAACATCAATTGAAAATGACCTGAGTCCCCTGCAAACATTGGCCCTGCATTTCCTGTCGAATATATGTTCCTCAAATTCTTCCCTGAAATTATGAAGAGCACTGAGAAAAGGATTGGCAGCTGTCTGGCCCAGCCCGCATAATGAAGTATCCTTCATCACAGAAGCTATTGTCTCGAGCTGCATTACGCCCTTGAACCGTTCCAGGGTGGTTCCGGAATCTTCATCTGCCGGCTTTTTTATTACACTCTCAAGTATTTCAAGCATTCGTCCTGTCCCCTCCCTGCATGGGATGCATTTTCCGCAACTCTCATTCCTGATGAACTCCATGTAATACCTTACAAGCTCGACCATACATGTAT
>DATFLA010000226.1:0-4987 GCA_035268305.1 Bacteroidales bacterium
CATTCTGATAAGGTCGCGGGGCGGGGCAATGAAACAGAGCCTTATCAATGTTGACCTGTCTATTTATGATCGCCGTAAGAAGAATATGAAGCTTAAGGAGGCTATTGGAAAGGCTGCTGCTGCAATGATATCAGATGGGGAGACAGTTTTGCTGGATACTGGTACAACAATAATGGAACTTGCCAAGCACCTGCCTAAGAAAATTGATATTACAGTAATAACAAACTCAGTTGACATAACATTCAGACTTGCCGAATACCAGAATATAAGGGTTCTGATGACCGGAGGGATTCTGCGCAGAAACTCACTGGCCGTGGTAGGAGAGATAGCTGCAGAGTCTCTTCGTAATTATTATTGTGATAAGTATTTTTTAAGTGCCGACGGGGTCGATATAGAAAAGGGTATGATGACTACAAATATTGAAGAAGCATCGCTGGCACGGATTAATATGAAGAACTCGGGTAAGGTGTTTGCACTTATTGACTCTTCGAAATTTCAGAGCAAGGGTATAACAACTATAGCTTCACTTACGGAAGTGGATGTGCTGATTACGGACAGTGGTATTCCGGAAGCACTTCTTTCCAGTATTAAGGGTTTGGGAGTAGATGTTATTGCAGTTTGATGAAATGAAATTATTCAGGAACAAGATATGAAACGTAAATTATACCTGGTTATACTTATTTTTGCTATTTTTTTCGCAATATCTTTCCTTACCAATATTCTTGGTTCGATAAATCCCAATGTAAGCGATAGCTTTGCACTTAACGGGACAATGACAGGTTTACTGCCGTTTTCATTTTTCATAGCTTATGCCCTGATGTCTATACCTTCCGGAATGTTTGTTCAGAAGTATGATGAAAAGAAGAGTATTATCCTCGCCTGGGCTTTGGCATTTGCAGGTGCTATTTTGTTTTCGCTTGTACCTGTCTTTCCTGTATTTCTTTTTTCCCTCTTCCTTATAGGCAGCGGGATGGCACTTTTGCAGGTTGCTTTATTTCCATTATTAAGGGTAGCCGGAGGTGAGGAACATTTTGCTTTTAATTCAGTGATAGTTCAGCTAGTATTTGGTGTTGCTTCATTCTTCAGTCCATTTGTTTATTCCTACCTTGTGACTCACCTGAGCTCACATCCGGTGAGTGGTGAGTTATTTATTAAAATAATGGCTTTTCTTACACCCGGCAAATTGCCATGGGTATCAATATACTGGGTTTTTACTTTTATAAGCTTTTTAATGGTGGCAATCATCCTTTTCATACGATTCCCGAAGGTGGTGCGTACGGAGGAAGAGATTGTCGGTGCATGGGCAACACATCTCGAGTTGTTCCGGCAAAAAACAGTGATTTTATTTTTCCTGGGGATATTTGCATATGTGGGAACTGAACAGGGAATTGCAAACTGGATTTCCGAGTTTCTCAGAACCTATCACGGGTTCAAGCCTGAAGTTGAAGGTGCTGCTTCTGTCGGTCTTTTTTGGGGAATGATGACCGTCGGATGCGTACTTGGACTTATCTTACTTAAGATTATTGACAGTAAGATTGTGCTTAGATTATTTGCTTTCAGTGCATTGGTGGTTCTGTCAATAACTTTATTCGGAAATGCCAGGTTGGCCCTGTTCGGATTCCCTGCCCTGGGATTTTGTCTTTCTGTAATGTATGCAATAATCTTTTCCCTTGCTCTAAACAGCGTGTCTAAATATCATGGATCTTTTGCCGGTATATTATGTACAGCAATTGCCGGCGGAGCTTTCTTTTCACTGCTTATAGGAAAGTTGAAAGATATGATAGGGTTGCAGGGAGGTATGATGATCTTATATTTACCTTTATTATATATATTGAGCCTTAGCTTCTGGGCAAGGCCTATAGTAACAAATGCAACAATACGAAATAAAACTACTTTACAAAATTAAAAATTCAGAGACTATGAAAACAAATGCAGAAAACGGGCATAAGAAGTGCTCAGGGATTTTTTCAAAAAGAGCTTTTCTTATCCTGACAATGGCAGCTGGAATTGTTTTAGCCGTGACCTCCTGTAAGACAACAAAGGAGGAAGCGGCTCCCCAGTGGAAGCAATTATTTAATGGAAAAGATCTGACAGGTTGGAAGCATGTTGGACCAGGTGAACAATATGTCGACAGCGGTGTGATAAAATCACACGGCGGAATGGGACTTCTCTACTGGACCGGTGGTAAATTTGCAAACTGTAAAATTAAGGTTGTTTACAGGATGCGCGACGAGAACAGTAATTCGGGTGTGTTTATACGTATTCCGATTGAACCAAGGGAAGAGTGGATGCCGGTATTTTATGGTTATGAAGTACAGATTGACAATAAACCTGAATTATCAGGGGAGAATGATTATCACTACACAGGTACCCTGTATTCCCTCACCAAGCCACTGGCTAAACCCGGTAAACCCGGACCGGAATGGAATACTATGGAGATTACAATGTGCGGGCCAAGAACTATTGTATCGGTAAATGATCAGAAAGTAACTGATTATACTGAAGGTGATCCTGTTCCTGAGCGTAAATTCGATTTTGAACCATTTCATGGACCAAGGCCGGATTCAGGTTACATAGGACTCCAGAACCATAGCGACCAGGATGTAGTCTTCTTTAAACAGGTAGAGGAAAGGCCTCTTTCGAAAGAAGAGATTGCTGAGCTATGCGGACCGAAGAAATAATTTTAACATTTTAAATCCTTTAAAATGAAAAACAACAAGGAAACATCCAACCCAAATGATATTTCCAGGAGGAAATTTGTAAAAACTGCCGCTACAGGCGCTGCTGCTCTTACTATCCTGCCTAATTTTGCTGTAAGCGGACTGGGACATGTTGCTCCCAGTGATAAGCTCCTGATAGCCGCTGTAGGATGTGGAGGTGAAGCAGCTGATGATATACGCCATTTTGCCAATGCTCCCAAAAAGAATGCTGAGATTGCTTTTCTGTGCGATGTTGACGACAGGCAGGCTGCTCCGCGAATAAAGCAGTTTCCCAAGGCAAAATTTTATCACGACTGGCGTGAAATGTTTGACAAGGAAAGTAAAAACTTTGATGCTGTAACAGTAGCTATTCCTGATCATAACCATGCAATAGTGGGTTTAAGTGCAATGCAACTAAGAAAACACCTCTACCTGCAGAAACCTCTTACTCATGATATTTATGAAGCAAGGATACTAACTCAGGCTTCTGAAAAGTATAAGGTCGTGACCCAAATGGGAGATCAGGGCGCCTCATGCGATGGTATGAGAACCCTAAGGGAATGGTTTGAAGCTGGTATAATTGGAGACATAAATAAGGTCTATTGCTGGACAGACAGGCCGGTGTGGCCACAGGGTATTCCATGGCCCAAAGAACATCCACCCGTACCTAAAGAACTTAACTGGGATCTCTGGCTGGGTACTGCACAGTATACCGATTATATTGATAATCTTGTTCCTTTCAACTGGCGGGGCTGGTGGAAATTTGGAACGGGAGCCCTTGGTGATATGGGATGCCATATCATGGGACCTCCGTTTAAATTGCTGAAGTTGGGATATCCTTATGAGGTATCAGGTAGTGCAAGTACAGTCTATAATGGGATTTTTGTGGAAGGCATATATCCGGAAAGCGGACCTGTAAGCAGCTCTATACGTTTCAGGTATAAGCTTGATAATGGAAAGGATTTAGACCTTTACTGGATGGATGGAGGGATTACTCCTGAGCGTCCGAATGATCTGGATTCAGATGAGAATATGAATGAGGTTCTGGCTGACTATCCTCCGGGACTGAATGATTATGAAGGAGGAACTTTGTTCATCGGGTCCAAGGGTAATGTTGGATGTGGCTGGGGTGGACGTAACCCGCGCCTGCTTCCACTCTCCAGGAATGAAGAGGTACATGTCCCTGAAAAATACCCCAGGGTCGAAGGTGATATGGATGGCCACTGGTGGCAATGGATTGATGCGTGTATCGCGGGATATGGTAATGCTGAAGTCGATTCGCCATTCGTTGGTTATGCCGGTCCTCTGACTGAAACAGTTCTCATGGGCAACCTTCTGCTGAGAAGCTTTAACATAAGAGAAAAAATAAAGAGAAAAGATCCGGTTTATGGTGAGATGGAAGGATATGTCTTCCCCGGAAGATATATTAATTATAAATGGGATGGTGAAAATATGAAGATCACCAATTTTGAACAGGCAAATCAATTTGTTAAAAGAGAATACAGGAAAGGTTGGGGGGAAATTAAACTGTAAGGGAATTTCAGTCTGATTAAATATATCCCGTATTCCGGACTGAAATGTTGTTAAAGAGGGAACTTACCTCTGTGTGACTCTGTTTTCCCGTCCCGATAACTATCGGGAGGTAATGGGACTCAATGTAACTATGTGTAACCAATATCGGAACTGACACAGAGTTTTAGAGGGTACCTTCCCGGCGCAAAAGGGAGTTACCGGGATCACAGAGCTACACAGAGTATTTCTTAAAATAAAATCGTGAAATGAAACAAATAATTTACAGTGATTATAATGAACTGTCGTTAAAGACTGCTGAAATGATCGCTGATATTATCAAAAAAAAGCCTGACGCCCTTTTATGTTTTCCGGCTGGTGAAACTTCAGTGGGTACTTTTAAGCAGCTGATAAGGATGAACAGGGAAGGGAAGATCAGTTTTAGCAGGTCCAGGATCGTTGGCCTTGATGAGTGGGCGGGCATTGGTAAAATGAAGCGTGAGAACTGTTTCTCATTTCTTAAAAAATACCTGTTTGATCATATTGATTACAAGCCTGGTAATATGTGTTTTTTCGATGGTGAAGCATCAGACCTGGCTGCTGAATGTGACAAAACAGACAACTTCATCAGGGAAAACGGTCCTGTTGATATGATGTTGCTCGGGATGGGAATGAACGGTCATCTCGGCTTAAATGAACCGGGTACTTCCTTCGACCTTTATTCACATATTGTTGAGCTTGATGATACAACAAAACTGGTCGGTAAAAAGTATTTCTCG
>DATFLA010000227.1:0-6357 GCA_035268305.1 Bacteroidales bacterium
GTGATAAAGTCTTTACATGGGCACAGCATAAAAAAATCTCTGAGGAAAAAGGTATTGAAGAGGCTGATAAAATGCAAAAACAGGCAGAAGCAGAAGGTAAGTTGTTAATAAAGGATGTCATTGCTGATGCCTTCCTGCAGCAGATACTTACCCGGCCGGCAGAATATTCGGTAATAGCCACTCTGAACCTGAACGGTGACTATATCTCAGATGCACTTGCAGCAATTGTTGGAGGAATAGGCATTGCACCCGGTGCCAATATTAACTATGAAACGGGTCATGCAATCTTTGAAGCCACCCATGGTACAGCACCAAAATATGCCGGTCTCGATAAAGTTAATCCAGGTTCTGTGATTCTCTCCGGAGCACTTATGTTCGACTACCTGGGATGGGATGAAGTGACCCAGGCAATATATAACGGGCTTGAAAAGACCATCCGTGCCAAAAAAGTTACTTACGACTTTCATCGCCTGATGGAAGGAGCGACTCTTCTTAAAACATCGGAATTTGCAGATGCTATCATTTCAAATATTTAAAACAAAAAAATAAACACTCAAATCTTATGGATGAAAATAATTTCTTTTCAAAGCTGGAAGAGTCGGTTTATGATGCCTGTCAGATAGACAACGATTTATTCGACAGTTTTGATGTAAAACGCGGTCTGCGAAACAAAGATGGAACAGGAGTACTTGTCGGTCTGACAAATATCGGCGATGTGGTTGGTTATAAAAAAGAGAATGGTAAGGTAAAAGCCATCCCGGGCGAACTTTATTACAGGGGCATCGAGATAGGACAGATAACAAAAGGATTCCAGAAAGAAAACCGCCATGGTTTCGATGAAACAGTCTTTCTCCTGCTTACGGGAAGGTTACCTTCAAACTCTGAGCTTGAACAGTTCTCCGAATACCTTTCTTCCCTGAGGGCTCTTCCTGACGACTTTACAAAAGACATGATCCTTTCCATGAAAGGAAAGAATGTTCTTAATATCCTTGCAAGATCTGTCCTGGGATTGTATACCCTGGATGATAATCCGGATGACATCTCCCTGGATAATCTTATAAAACAATCTCTTAACATAATTGCCAAATTCCCTACTATTGTTGCATATTCATACCAGGCTCTCGGTCACCTGTATAAAGGAATGACCCTGTCTATACGACATCCGCAGACTGATATGACCACCGCAGAGAATTTCCTTTATATGGTTAAGGGTGATTGTGACGGCTTTTCAAAACTGGAAGCTGATCTTCTTGATCTCCTGCTTGTCCTGCATGCAGAACACGGAGGAGGTAACAATTCTACATTTACAATGAGAGTTACAAGTTCCTCAGAGACAGACATATATTCTTCAATAACATCGGCTATAGGATCGTTAAAGGGGCCTCTTCATGGGGGTGCCAACGTACGTGTACTCGAAATGATGAATGATATGAAGTCGCATGTTAAGAACTGGTCGAGTGAAGAGGAGGTCTCGGAGCATCTGCTTAAAATACTTAACAAACAGGCAAATGATTTCTCAGGCAAGATATATGGTATCGGCCATGCAGTATATACAATATCCGATCCGAGAGCAGGTATACTGAAGGGAAAAGCCAGGGAGCTGGCTATTGAAAAGGGACGTCTTGATGAATTTGAACTTTATGAAATGGTGGAGCGTCTTACTCCGGAAGTATTCAGGAAGTTTAAAGGTGAAAGGACTACTAAGGTTATGTGTATAAATGTTGATTTCTACTCAGGATTCGTTTATTCCTGCCTCGACATACCAAAAGAGCTATATACTCCTCTTTTTGCTATTGCGAGGGTATCGGGGTGGTGTACACACCGGATAGAAGAACTGACATTTTCCGCCAAAAGGATCGTCCGTCCGGCTTTTAAAAATGTATACGGCAGACGTGATTATGTCCCATTAAATAAACGATAAAATACTTGTAACCATGAACGAAAATATCATTGACCTTGATGTACTTATTGTAGGGGGTGGTGCTGTAGGGACAGCACTACTCTATACTATAAGTAAATATACGAATATTAAAAAGGTCGGATTAATAGAAAAATATTCCGACTTTGGAATGGTGAATTGTCATCCTGTCAACAATAGTCATACTCTTCATTGCGGAGATATCGAAACTAATTACACTTTTGAGAAGGCTGAAAAAGTCAAAAGAAATTCCTATATGTTAATGAAATATCTGGAAAATGTAAAAAAAACAGATAAAGGCGCAAAACTATTCATTAAAAATTCGAAAATGGTCCTGGGAGTCGGAAAAGCCCAGGTGGAAGGATTAAGGGAAAGGTTTGTTTCCTTCTCTCAGTTATTTCCAAAATTAAGATTAATTGAGCGGGATGAAATAGGTAAACTTGAACCTAAAGTTGTTGAAGGAAGAGATCCTGATCAGGAGATTGTTGCATTAGCAACTGAAGATGGATATGCTGTCGATTTTCATGAACTGTGTCATTCTTTCGTTGAACAAGCTGAAAAAGAGAATCCTGAACTAAAATATTATCTTTCGACCAAACTTCTGAAAGTTGAAAAAAATGAGGACTTATTGAAGGTGAAAACAAATAATGGGGACTTTCAGACCAGGGTTATGGTTGTGTCAGCGGGCGCACATAGCCTCATGATAGCAAAATCGTTGGGGTACGGAACGAACCTTTCAATTCTTTCAGTAGCAGGAAGTTACTATACCGCACCTAAAACTCTTAATGGTAAGGTTTATACAATACAGATGGCAAAACTCCCATTTGCAGCTATACATGGTGATGCGGAAGTTCAAAATCCGGATGTAACCCGATTTGGCCCTACTGCAAAACCTATTTTTCTTCTCGAACGTTTTAACGGAAAGACCTTCCTTGAATACTGGAAAACATTTGGAATCGGAATGAAACCAATCTGGAGCCTGATTAAAATTATCTCCGATAAAATACTGTTTCGGTATATCTTTTTAAATTTTTTCTATGATTGGCCAATTATTGGTAAACGCCTGTTCATTAAGCAGGTAAAGAAAATAGTCCCCAGTATTAAACTGAATGAGTTGAAATATGTAAGCAGAGTACCAGGCCGAGTTGGCGGAGCAAGACCGCAGATAATAAACAATACTTTACACAAACTTCAGATGGGTGAAGCAAAACTATTGGGTGATAATATTATATTTAATATAACTCCATCACCGGGTGCTTCCACATGCCTCGGAAATGCATATTCTGATACCTCGAAAATAATTGAGTTTCTGGGTGATGAATTTAAATTTGATAAGGAGGCATTTGAAAGGGACCTGGTATAGAGGAGTTAACATACGTCCTCTTTATGGTCAGTACTATTGAAACGATAAAATGCAGGTATTCCGGAGATTATGTTCCCAGTAAATCGGGTGTTTCCGATTTCCTTCTGAGGATAACATCGACCCTGTTTCCTGTTACTGAAGCAGGTGACTACCGTCCGGCTTCTGCCAATAAGCTTCGGAAGAAGCTTATTCGTTTATTGAAACCTATCAGGAAGAAACTTACAAGAAAGCCATCGGAGATTGCTGATGATTTCTTTAAGGACCTTCCCGATATAGAGAAGATGCTTCTGAAGGATGCGGAATTCATTGCTTTAAATGATCCGGCTTCAACCGGCCCTGATGAGGTAATAATGGCATATCCCGGTTTCTTCGCAATACTTGTTTACAGGATAGCTCATTTAATGGCCTCCTTCGGGGTGCCTGTTATTCCGAGGATAATGACTGAATATGCTCATTCCGTAACGGGAATAGATATACATCCCGGGGCCACTATCGGACCCGAGTTTTGTATTGACCATGGTACAGGAATTGTTATAGGTGAGACAACAATGATAGGTACCAGGGTGAAGCTTTACCAGGGAGTTACCCTGGGTGCTCTCAGCGTCGATAAGTCTATGGCAGCTACAAAACGCCATCCGACAATAGAAGATGATGTTATTATTTATGCCGGTGCAACAATCCTCGGAGGAGAAACTGTAATAGGGCACAACAGTATCATCGGGGGTAATGTGTGGCTTACCCAGAGTGTTCCTCCTTCCTCTGTTGTATATCACGAAGACAGGTCGAAGGTGAAGGCCAGAAGTGATAAAGGCTGATCTGTTTAATCAAAAATAGCTTGTGATGAAATTCAATAATGTACTTGAATCAATAGGCAATACGCCTCATATCAGGCTCTCAGGTTTATTCCCCGGGCTTGAGGTGTGGCTTAAGGATGAAAGAAGAAACCCGGGAGGGAGTATTAAGGACAGGATTGCCCTTGCAATGGTAGAAGATGCTGAAAGAAAAGGGCTTCTCGCGCCAGGTGGTGTAATTATTGAGCCCACATCAGGCAATACAGGTATCGGACTTGCAATGACAGGCGCAGCAAAAGGATACAGGGTTGTCCTTACCATGCCGGAATCGATGAGTATGGAGCGACGTAAGCTGCTACAGGCATATGGTGCCGAGCTGGTACTTACCCCAAAGACTACGGGAATGAAAGGTGCTATCGAGAAAGCAGCGGAACTTGTCAGCCAGACACCGGGGGCCTGGATGCCAATGCAGTTTGAAAATCCTCAGAATCCCCTCATCCATGAAAAGACAACTGCCATGGAGATTGTTTCTGACTTTCCGGAAGGAGTTGATTACCTTATAACAGGAGTGGGTACAGGAGGTCATATTAGCGGGGTAGGCAAGGTTCTGAAGGAGAAATTCCCGGGCACACAGGTATATGCTGTTGAGCCTGAAGATTCACCTGTTCTTAGTGGTGGTTCTCCCGGGCCACATCCCATACAGGGTATTGGTGCCGGATTTATTCCGGCAACATATTCAGGTATAGCCGACCGTGTTATAAAGGTCAGTGGAAAGGATGCATTCACTATGGCCGGCAAAGCAGCGCGTACTGAAGGTCTGCTTGTTGGAATATCAACAGGTGCTTCGCTGGCAGCAATAAGATCACTGGAGAAGGAACTTCCCTCCGGTAGCCGCATACTCACCTTTGCCTATGATTCGGGTGAGAGGTACCTGAGTGTTGAAAACCTTTGGCTTTAAGCCCCGGCATAGACTAGCAGAGCCAGGCCGGCCAGGTATGCCAGGAACATGAGCATAACAAGGTTATTGACCGACCTTGTTGCTCCTTTAAATTCTTTCCATATGAAGACACCCCAGAGAGCAGCAATAAGGGTCGCTCCCTGTCCCAGTCCGTATGATATCGCATAGCCGGCTTTGCCTGATGCAAGGATACTCATTGCCATTCCGATATTCCATATGACACCCCCCGCGATACCTGTAAGGTGAACACCAAAACTGCCTTTGAAATAGTTAGAAAAAGAAACAGGAGGTCCCTCAAAAGGTCTCTTCATTATGAATGTGTTGAAAAAGAGATTGCTAATAAGTACTCCAAGTGCGAAAAAGAAGATAGCAGAATAAGGAGTTAGCTTACCTGGTTCCGGGTTTTCAAAGCCTGAAGCCATTGAGCTGGCCACAAAACGGTAGAAAAGAGCCATCAGTACACCGGCTGAGATGGAAAGAATAATCCCTTTGCGGCTTATTTTATGACTTGTCGCACTGTGCTTCTTATAGGCAACAGCATCTATAACAATAGCTGCCACAATGAAACCGACACCCAGGAACAATAAAACCGGATCGCCCTTGGGTACTGCTATATAGTTAATTATCACACCCAGTGCAAGAGCAATGCCAACACCGACAGGAAAAGCCACAGCCATCCCGGCTATTGCCATAGCTGCAACAAGCAGTATATTGGATGCATTGAAGATTACACCTCCAAGTGCAGCATTAAGCATGTTATGGGTTGAAGCCTGGCGGATATCCTCCATGAAACTTCTTCCTGCAGTACCATGACTGCCGAGCGTGAAACCGAGTAACAGGGAGAACAGTAATATGCCCAGTACATAGTCCCAATAGAATAGTTCAAAACGCCATTCCCTGCCTGCCAGTTTCTGGGTATTTCCCCAGGATCCCCAGCACAGCATCGTAACAACGCATAGTATTATGGCCAGTGAGTAACTTTGTGGTATAAACATGGGTTAGTGGAAAGTTATAAAGTTATAAAGTTTGTAAAGTATGTGAAGTAGTATTTATTGATCAAAAGAGAATCTGAAGGTTTCACTTTTCTTTTTACCTGTTTTGAATATTGTTGCCTGTGTTATATAGACTCTTGTGCCTTCGGATTCGGGTCTTTTGCTTCCTTTTACAACCAGCCTGACAGTATGTTCTCCTGGTTCCAGTCCAGTAACATGCCATATGCTTTCTGTATGTTGCTGATTGGCAAAATAATAATATGTGTCTATAGTCCGGTTCAGGCCACCGTCTACCCAGACATCAGCCCTGCCGCCATCGCGGTACCAGTTGCCTG
>DATFLA010000228.1:0-12390 GCA_035268305.1 Bacteroidales bacterium
TATCTTAAATGTTGGCAACTGAATAAAAAAGGTTTAATGAGACAAGGGCCTACAAATACCACTGTACAATATGAAATAAAAAATGATGTAAAATTCCCGGTTGTGGTTAATTTTTACCCCAGGTTTATGAAAGGTAAAATATATGAGATGCCTGTTAGATATGTCTATAAAGGCTGGGCTCCATGGAATAAAAAAGTTACTTCGGATAAACTTGAATCCGATATACTAAATATGTATGAAAAGCTTTACGGAGGTGGATTTATCTCCGTCAAACATCCTAAGTACGGAACGGCTTACGTGAAAATCGATGGTAACCGGCGTATTACCATATTTAAAGAAAATGAATTATACGTTTGGGCTGTTTTTACTGATCTTTCAGTAAAAAATGACTGGCCGGGTCAGTTACAGGATACAACAAGTACTAAAAACCAGTAGAATTCAGAATGACCAGATACTTCAGGGACACAGGATCACTCTTTATATTGTATTTACTTATAATAACCCTGCTTCTTTTCGGTTGCAGTAATAAAAAGAAGATTCAATTATTTACTCTGCTTCCAAATTCAAAGACTCATGCTGATTTCGTAAATCATCTTGATTATGAAAAACAGCTTAAGACCAAATTTAATATATATACCTACCGTAACTTTTACAATGGAGGCGGAGTCGGACTGGGCGATATAAACAACGACGGGTTAATAGATATCTTTATGACTGCCAATATGGGAGCCAACAAATTATACCTGAATAAAGGGAACTTTGAATTTGAAGACATATCGGCCAAAGCAGGTATAGAAGGAAAAGGCAACTGGTCAACAGGCGTTTGCATGGCCGATGTAAATGGTGACGGATTTACTGATATCTATGTATGTCACTCGGGCAACATGGAAGGTGATGATAAACGCAATGAATTATACATAAACAATGGAGATCTGACCTTCACTGAAGAGGCAGGGAAATACGGTATAGATGACGGTGCGAATTCAACAAATGCTGTTTTTTTCGATTATGATAAAGATGGTGATCTTGATCTTTACGTTCTTAATAACTCATCTAAAGCTATAGGCAGTTTTAATCTGAGTGAGAACCAGAGAATGGTCAGGGATTCCGTAAGGGGAGATAAATTATTAAGAAATGATGGTGACAGGTTCACCGATGTAAGTGCTCAGGCCGGTATTTACGGAAGCATAATCGGATTTGGTCTTGGCGTCACTGTAGGTGATATTAACCAGGATGGCTGGATGGATATATATATATCAAACGATTTCTTTGAACGAGATTATATCTACTTAAACAACCACGACGGCACCTTTAGTGAAAGGCTCCCTGAAATGATAAGAACTATTTCCCAGGCTTCAATGGGTGCAGATATGGCTGATCTTAATAATGATCATTATCCTGAGATATTAGCTACAGATATGGTACCTGAACATCACGACAGATTTAAAACAAAAACTACCTTCGATAACTGGGAATCATATAAAGCCAATGTAGATAACGGATATCATCACCAGTTTACAAGGAATATGCTTCAGCTGAACAATGCCGACGGCACATTCAGTGAAATAGGCCGGCTTGCTGGCGTTTCGGCAACTGACTGGTCTTGGGGATCGTTAATAATGGACCTTGATAATGACGGACTAAAGGACATCTTTATTGCAAACGGAATTTTTAAAGACCTTACTGATCAGGATTATATCCAGTATTTTGCCAACAGGGACATGGTAATGTCGATTATCTCAGGGAAAAATATTGATTATAAAACTCTTATAGATGCTATCCCCTCTGTAAAAATATCCAGTTACGCTTTTAAAAACATGGGTAACTACAGGTTTGATAATATGGCATCGGAATGGGGACTGGCCACGCCCAGCTTCTCAAACGGCTCAGCATACGGCGATCTTGATAACGACGGTGACCTTGATATGGTGATAAATAATGTGAACATGCCTATGTTCATATACAGGAATGAAACGAATAAAATTTTCCCGGGTAATCATTATCTCAAGGTGATTCTTAAAGGAGAACCTAAGAATACCGAGGCAATAGGTGCAAAAATTACTGTCAAAAACAAAGGTAAGTTCATCTACCTGGAACAGGAACCTATGCGCGGTTATCTCTCAACCGTGGACCCGAGACCCAACCTGGGGCTGGGACCTCTTACCCGGGTTGATTCACTCATTGTTGAGTGGCCCGACGACAGGGTAACAATTCTAACTGATGTTAAGACCGACCAGACACTGGTGCTCAACCAGAAGGATGCTTCGAACATTCAGTACCATGCTGTACCACCAACACACTCAGTAAACGAATATTTCAGCGATATAAGCAATCAGAATCGTATCGGTTTTGTCCATAAGGAAAATGAGTTTAATGATTTTGAAAGAGAGCGCCTGATAAGCAATATGATGTCGACCGAAGGTCCCAGGATGAGTAAAGGTGATATTAACAATGATGGTCTTGAGGATTTTTATATAGGTGGTGCAAAAGGCCAGCCGGGGGCTCTTATGATACAGCAAAGAAACGGTACTTTCAAATCTGCAGACAAGAGTGTATTTGAAACTGATAAAATATCTGAAGATGAAGACTGTGCCATCTTTGATGCCAATGGCGACGGTTACCCGGACCTTTATGTTGCAAGCGGCGGTAATGAATTCCCGGAAAGCTCTTCTGCCCTGTCTGACAGAATGTATTTAAACGATGGCAGAGGGCATTTTAAAAAAACACAGCAGATACTTCCGGCCGGGAAATATGAAAGCAGCTCATGTGTAAGAGCAGCCGATTATGATAATGACGGCGTAACGGAACTTTTTGTAGGTATCAGGCTGAAACCTTTTATGTATGGAGTGCCTGCTAACGGTTATATACTTGAAAACGACGGGAAAGGAAATTTCACAAACGTTACTTCCAAAGTTGCACCGGGACTGTCGGGAATTGGCATGATACGTGATATGGAATGGAAGGATGTGGATGGCGACGGCGACCTTGATATTATCCTTGCAGGTGACTGGATGCCACTAAGAATCTTCATAAATGAGGGAGGCAAATTCAAAGAAAAAAAAGATGCCTTCAGTCCCCTGAAAACAGAAGGCTGGTATAACAGGATAAAAGCCGTTGACCTTGATGGTGATGGCGATATCGACATTATTGCCGGAAATCATGGTCTTAATTCAAAATTCAAAGCGTCGGATGACAAACCGGTAAGTATGTATGTTAACGATTTTGATATGAATGGAGACGTTGAACAGATTATTTGCCAGTATGACGGCGATAAATCTTATCCTATTGTTTTAAAACATGATCTCACAAACCAGATTCCGGGACTGCTTAAAAAATACCCTAAATACGAGACGTACAAGGACCAGCAGATAACAGACATTTTTACGCCCAACCAGCTTAAAGATGCTATTCATCTCGATGTGTATCACCTTGAAACTTCAGTATTCATAAATGATGGCACCGGACATTTCACCGAGAAGAAACTGCCCGTGGAAGCCCAGTTCTCACCGGTATATGCCATTGAAACAGGCGACTTTAACAACGATGGGAACACAGATATACTTCTTGGCGGCAATCTCTTTAATGTAAAACCGGAACTCGGGAGGTATGATGCCAGTTATGGCACAATGCTGCTTGGTGATGGAAAAGGAAACTATAGTTATATTCCCGCACGGCTGTCAGGATTTCGTCTTGAGGGAGAGATAAGGGATATCATGGAACTGAAGTCAGGCAAAGATAAAGTCCTTGTTGTGGCACGCAGCAATGGCCCTGTACAGGTTTTTAAATCGCTTAGCAGGTGATATAGCTTTATGAGAAGATCTGCCCTGTTATTGTTATTAACCTTTGCAATTGTTTCCTGTAAACCGGGGAAGAGGGAAAAGAATGAGCTTTTCACCCTGATGTCTCCTTCTTCAACACATGTTAAATTTGAAAACCGTCTTACTGAGAACCCTCAATTTAATATAATTGAATACCTGTATTTCAATAATGGCGCCGGTGTTGCAGCAGGAGATATAAACAACGACGGACTTGTTGACCTTTATTTTACATCGAGCCAGGGGAAAAACAAGCTTTATCTTAATAAAGGAAATCTCAGGTTTGCAGACATTACGGATGAATCGGGAACGGCCGGAGAGGGGAACTGGAAGACAGGTGTTACAATGGCCGATGTAAATGGTGACGGCTTACTTGATATTTATGTTTGTGAAGTAGGTGATTACAAAACCTTTAATGGAAGGAATCAGCTCTTTATAAACCAGGGTAACCTTACCTTCAAAGACGAATCGCACGAATACGGACTGGATTTCCAGGGGTTTTCTACACAGGCTGCCTTTTTCGATTATGATATGGACGGCGACCTCGACATGTACCTTCTTAACCATTCAGTTCATACTTCAAGAAGCTATGGTGGTGCAGCATTAAGAAATGAGCAGGATACCCTGGCCGGTGACAGGCTTTACAGAAACGATGAAATTAATGGAAAGCGGGTCTTTCATGAGGTTACACGGGATGCAGGTATATTCAGCAGTCAGATAGGTTACGGACTCGGAGTTAATATATGTGATATTAATAATGACGGGTATCCCGACATTTATGTATCAAATGATTTTCACGAGAATGACTATCTGTATATTAATAATGGCAACGGGACCTTCACAGAAAAACTCACTTCACAGATAGCTCATACAAGCCGGTCGTCAATGGGAGATGATGTAGGTGATTTTAACAATGATGGTCGTCTGGATATAATGGTACTCGATATGCTTCCTGATGAAGAAAATATAAGGAAACAATCAGGAGGCGAGGATGATTACGAACTATTCACACTTAAACTTAAGTATGGCTATGGTTACCAGTTTGTAAGAAACACTCTCCAGCTCAATCTCGGAGATGGTCTGTTCAGCGAAATAGGAAGACTGTCGGGTGTCTTCTCCACTGACTGGAGCTGGTCTCCCCTGTTCTGCGATGTTGACAATGACGGCTGGAAAGACTTGTTCATCACAAACGGCATCTACCGAAGAGCTAATGATCTCGATTATGTTAAATTTCTTACAGGAGGTAACAGGATGCGACCTGAAACCAATAACACTAAGCTCTCTGATAAAGTACTGTACGAAAAAATGCCTCTCTACCCTCACTTAAATTATATTTTCAGAAACAACGGGGATCTTACCTTCACAAATAAAGCCCGGGACTGGGGATTTAAAACAAAATCATACTCAAATGGTGCAACATATGCCGATCTTGACAATGACGGGGACCTTGACCTCATTGTCAATAACATAAATGATAAAGCTTTTATCTACAGGAATAATTCAAATACACTCTCCGGTAACCACTATTTATCTGTTGTGCTTAATGGAAAGGGGCTCAATAAAAGGGGCCTTGGAGCCAGGGCAACAATCTACTGCAAAGGTAAGGAACAACTTACGGAACAATTCCCGACAAGGGGTTTTATGTCGGCTACATCAGATGTCCTGCACTTTGGCCTTGGATCATCAGAAATAATAGATTCCCTTATTGTAAGGTGGCCCGATCTTGCAACACAAACACTAAAAAATATTAAAGCCGACCAGGTACTGACCCTTAAACAGGAGAATGCGGATAAAAAATCAGAAACAGGTATATCATCAAAAACGGATCATATAAAAACATTCCGGCAGGAAAATATTCCGGGATTGGATTTCAGGCATGATGAAGATACCTATGTCGACTTCTACAGGGAAAAGCTTATTCCTCATAGTCTTACATCAGAAGGTCCTGCCCTGGCTGTTGGAGATATTAACAATGACGGGCTTGAGGATATTTTTGTTGGAGGAGCAACTAACCAGGCATCAGAAATCTACATGCAGAAGCCTGATGGCTCCTTCAGACAAATGGCTCAGACATTACTGGAGCAGCAACGCTATACGGAAGATGTGGATGCGGTATTTTTTGATGCTGATGGTGATGGATACAAAGACATTTACATAGTAAGAGGGGGAAATGAATTACCTGCAGGTAACCCCTTGCTAACCGACATGCTTCTGATAAACAATGGTAAAGGGAATTTCAGCAGGGGAAAACTGCCATATTTTTCACACAACGGATCCTGTGTGGCAGCCGGCGATTTTGACAATGACGGCGACATTGATCTTTTTGTTGGCTCCCGGTCACTACCCGGAGCCTATGGCTGGACTCCCGATCAATTTCTCCTGGAAAATGACGGACATGGAAATTTTACAGATGTCACTGACCAGAGGTCGGCCGGATTAAGAAAAGCAGGGATGGTAACGGATGCCAGATGGTTCGATTATGATAAAGACGGAGACAGTGATCTTGTCCTTACAGGCGAATGGATGAATATCACTGTCTTCAGAAACGACAATGGCCGTCTTGAAGATGTTACATCTTCTGCAGGTCTCGACAGCACATCAGGCTGGTGGAATTGTGTTACAACTGCCGATATAGACGGAGATGGTGATATGGATATGATATGTGGAAACCTGGGACTGAACTCCATCTTGCATGCTTCTGAAAAAGAACCTGTAACAATGTATTTGAACGATTTTGACAAGAACGGATCTCTCGACCAGGTCATTTGCTCATATGAAAACGGGAAAAGCTACCCTGTAGCATCGCTCGATGAAATGATTGCCCAGATTACAGGACTTGACAAAAAATACCCGAATTATTCTGATTTCGGCGGGCAGACAGCTGAAGACATTTTTGGCAAAGAGATGATTGACAAATCGGTTGTTAAAAAAGCCGTAATGTTTGAAAGCTCATTATTCCTTAATAATGGTGACGGGACATTCACTCCCGAAAAGCTCCCTGTTTATGCCCAGTTTTCACCGGTGAGAAATATTATAAGCAGCGATATTAACAATGATGGGATAAGTGATCTGATTCTTGCCGGAAATGATTATGCCGTCAGGCCGTCTTACGGCCGTTATGACGCCAGTTATGGGTGGTATATGCAAGGAAATCACGATAATAAATTTAAAACATTTATGCCTTCTGAAAGCGGTTTTGCGATAATAGGTGATGCCAGAAAATTACGAATGATAAAAATTAGAGGCATGGAATCCCTGCTGGTTGCTGTCAATAACGATAGTATTAGGTGTTTCCAAATTAGAAACCCTATCAAAAGTCCTTTTAACCACTAAGAAAACAAAGAATGCACACAGGACACGAAGGCAAAGCTTTAAATCAAAGCATTTTGTGATCTCTTTGACTGTCGTTGTGGCCCATGGATGGTGCCGATTTGCAATCGTTGACATACCGCTTCAGTATACAGATCGTCAACATAATACTACCGGTATTCATAGCCGGTAGGGCTTACAGTATAATAGACAAATAACATTGGTAAAAATTGTTACGTTGTTGAGATTAAGCAAATATTTTCAGAAATCTCATGTAAATGTCATCAGTAAATTATAAATTTGATGTAACAGCACTACACCTGACCATGAGAACTTTGCTGAGCTCGTCCGGATCCTGTCCAAGGACCCTTTATGTAATAGTTACCTTGCTACCTCTGATGTTCCCTGCATATTCCCAGGGGACTATGTCTCGGAAGCAACCTGGTGAAATACAAGTCAAAGGAGCTTCTGACACTCTTATCAGCACCGGTTACCTGCTGCTTGATCCGTTGGAGAATACTTCAGCTATCACAAGAATAGACTACAATAATTTTAACAGGGGAAAAATCAATGATCCCGTTCAACTGATACAGGGTAAGGTTCCGGGCCTCGACATGAGCAAGCCGGGAGGTGATCCGAATGGTACATTTTATCTGAGATTAAGGGGACTGACAACAATTAATTGCAATGCTCAGCCTCTGATAGTCGTGGATGGCATTCCTGATATTTCTCCCCGTAATATAGATCCTGATGATATAGAATCCTTTACTGTTCTCCGGGATGCTGCAGCCTCGTCCATTTACGGGATAAGAGGATCAAACGGAGTAATCCTTGTCACAACAAAAAAAGGAATAAAGGGTGATACCGAGGTTGATTACAGCGTATATGGAAGTATAGAAAAAGTAGCCAGGAATCTGCCTGCAATGAATTCCAATCAATGGAGGGCCTTATCAAGTAAGATCGGAATGGGAACTGATTTCGGATATAATACCGACTGGTTTAAACAGATAGAGCAGACTGCATTATCACAGGTTCATTCATTGTCATTATCGGGAGGCAGCAAGGGCACTTCTTACAGGGCATCTGTAAACTATCGCGAGGGACAGGGAGTTGAGATCAATACAGGTTACTCACAGGTGAATGGAAGGTTGAACATTAATCAAAAGGCAATCAACAACAAATTGACATTAAACCTGAATATGAGTGCCACCGAACGAAAATCAGAAAAGGGATTTCCGGAAGCATTCAGGTATGCATCAATTTTCAATCCTACGGCACCAGTAACAAGTGATGATCCGGCATTTGAGATATATGACGGATACTTTCAGCAAATAATATTTGACTACTATAACCCGGTTGCTATTGCTGAGCTTGATAAAAATAATGGCAAAACGAGGTACCTCGATCTATCTTTATCAGGAAATTTTGATTTAAATAAAAACTTCGGATTGAATGCATCATATGCAATCAGTAATAAAGGAGCCCTTGATGGTATTTACTATGATAAAAATGATTACTGGGGAGGCTACAGCAGAAATGGATTAGCCTCAAGGCAGGAAGATAACTCTACATTCGGCTTTTTTGAATCCGCTGTTCATTATAAGGGTAATCTTCAACCTTTTTTAAAGATTGAAGCAACAGGCGGTTATAACTACCAGGAATTTGTAAATGAGGGTTTCTCAGCGAGCGGAGGTAATTTTATAACAGACGATTTTACCTTCAATAATCTCGCAGCTGCACTCGATTTTAAAAACGGACTCGGAACTTTAACGAGTTACAAAAAAAGCAACAAGCTTATTTCGTTCTTTGGACAGTTTAACCTTAACTACAAGAATATATTATCCGCAACTTTTTCAGCAAAATATGAGGGTGCATCCAGGCTAGGATATAAATCTAAATGGAATCTTTTTCATGGTCTTGGTTTAGGGGCTGATCTTTCAAGAATTTTCCATATCAATTCATTTGACTTATTAAAAATAAGGATCGACAATGGACTAACAGGTAATCAACCTCCTGACAGCTATATGTCGCTTGAAAGATGGGAACCCCAATGGAATGTATACTATAATGGCAGCTTCTTTCCTTCGTATATACAGTACAGCAGCCCTAATCCCGACCTGGAAGCTGAAAAAACAAGAAGCACCGGCCTGGGACTGGACTTTTCAGTGTTTAGCCGAAGAGTATCAGGCTCTTTGGATTATTATTCAAGCTTATCATCCAACCTACTGTATCAATACTACTTACCGGAACCAAATCCTTACTATTACTTCTACTATGGTTCCCCTCAATGGATAAATATGGGAAAACTCAGGAGCAGAGGATTTGAAATCACGCTAAATATAACTGTTACAAGGAAGAAAGACTTCTCATACAGAATTATGCTCACACGTTCAGGAAACCTTAAAAATGAACTTGTCTCCCTTTCAGGCACTTACAAAAATTATATGTTGCATTTTAGCCCAAGCTATATAGGCGACCTGGGCTCTCCGGCTGGTTCCACACCGGGTCTTATAAGGCTGGAAGAAGGAAAGCCTGTAGGACAGCTTCAGGCATATACTTTCAAAGGTATTGATACAAATGGGAACCGGATAATTGCCGATTTAAATAATGACGGTTATATTGGAACAAATGACTGGACAGTAGTTGGGAACGGACTACCCGTAAGTCTTACAGGATTTGAGAATATTTTCAATTATAAAAACTGGGATCTCACTGTTTTCTTCAGGGCTGTGACCGGCCACGACCTTGTAAATTCATACAGGGCTTTGTATGAGGTGCCACGTCTTATCTCAAGTTATAATCTGCCGGCAACAGCAGCGGAGATGAAAAACCCTGATAATGGCACTCTTATGACAGATTATGGTCTTGTAACCAATATTGATATTGAGAATGCATCATTTATCTCACTTGACAATTTATGCCTGGATTACAGTATTACTTTGCCTGAACACTCACAATTCAAAAAGATCAGGCTCTTCATATCCGGGAATAATCTTTTCTATATTACCCGATATAAGGGTTCGGATCCTAATCCAAGATACATAGATACAGAGCAGTACTACACATATTACAATCCTCTGGTTCCCGGAATCGACAGGAGAAATACCTGGCCCAGAACAAGATCATTCACTTTCGGAGCCAGTTTTGAATTCTGAAAAATAATTAACAGCCGGAATTTAATCCATACCCTGTTTTGACCGAAATTCCTCGTAAATAAAAAATACGACATTATCTTCATGGACAGCTATAAAATGAATGGAAAAATTTCTGATAAACAGTAAGCCTCATGATTAATATTAGCTTCTTGTTGTTTTATTAGGCTCTGAAAGAGTCAAAGATGAATGAACCACTGAGTGGTTTCTTGAACAGACTACTATTATTTAAAAGCATATGTCATTTTTCTTTAATTTAATATTCATTGCTTCAAATTCTATTATTGAATCATTATGGAACCACTCCGTGGTTCTTTACCAATTTTTCATCCCTGGCTAACAATAATGAAACCGCTCCGCGGTAAAAACCATGAGCTGCAGGTTGAATTTGTCATAATTCCTGTCAAAATCGCGGAGCGATTTCACTATTACTAGCCGATACAAGGTTATTATGCTATGAACCACGGAGTGGTTCCATAATTATAGGCGAAAGGATATTCCTGCAGACTAGCAGATATGCCTTTCCAGCGCTGGCATATGTGTCGCCCTTTCAGGGCTCGATTGTTGCAGGAAGGCCGTGCCCTCCGGCTTACGCCGGAGGTTATTCACGTTTCGCCCTTGCAGGGCTTGCCTGTGTCGCTATTCTGAGTTGGTTTTATGAACTGCATTTTGTTACTGACATTTTCAGCAAAAAGATATCAAGACATTAACTACGAAGCGGCTAAACGTGAATAATCCAGTCTGTCAGTGCGGGGTTGCTGTCCCATTTTTTATTTTCATTCTGAGAAAATGATCAAGATCTTCAATTGAAGGACTTATTCCTGATGAGACATATGCTCCTGCAACAGCATTAGCCAGCAAAAGACATTGAAAAAGATCCGCCTTATGGAGAAGACCAAGGCAGAATCCGGCATTAAAATTATCTCCTCCTCCAGTAAGGACAACCGGTTCAGGGCAGTAAAAAGTATCACAGCGTTCCATCTTCATTCCGTCAAAAGCCAGAGCATCCCTTATTCTGTGCAAGACTACAATGTCGGCATTAAAAGAATCATAGATACTTTTCATAAATTCATCATCGGGTAGACATGTAGAAATATTCAGGGCTTCAGCCACAAGCCCCGCTTCATGCTGATTAAGACTAAGAGTTACCCTGAAATAAGCACTAAGTTTCTTAAGCAGGCGTGGAATAGTCCTGATTTCTTCCACAGATTTTCGGGAGCAGTCCGACAGGTCTGTAAAAAAATCAGCCTGTTTACCTTGTTTATTAATATCAGGCAGGATATCATCAATAAATCCCTGCCAGATACCCGATGAATTTTCAATCTCGCTCCAGTTCAGAAAAGAAACAAGGCTTTTCCCATTAAGCATCTCTTTAATCCTGTCTGCGCCGATTATATTCCGGATATCGTCCCAGGATAGCTTATCATATGGTCCGGGGTCAAAAGCTATCATCTTTGAATCGGTAAACTCAAAGGCAGTTGCAGTAATATAGTCGGCAACGGAATAAAGCCTGCAGTTCTCCGACATAGTATGAAAAACAGGTAATATCTCAGGTAAACCAAAAGTACCTATACAGTCAACGGATATTCCCAGTTTTCCAAGGGCATTTCCTGTGATAACCATATTACCCCCTATCTTGGAGAGTTTAGTTTCGAGTTCAACTCCACAGCTTTTATTATTCTGTTTAACCAGGAACTCCCCGAATTGAGTGCTTGTCTGAAAATAATGTTTCCCGGCATTCCCGGCTTTTTCACTCACAATTCTTACAATGCTGTCTACACATGCGTCAAAGCCCAGGAATGCTGAAAAACTATCAGATTTATCCTCATTCAACATGGAAATGATTCCGTTTATCGAATCAGTAATACTGTTCACAATTAATTAACTTATAAAAGTGAAGCTGCTTCTCTGTCCATAAGGAGGAAAGAATTTTTATGATTTTTTAATGCAGAAGCCGGGAAGGATTCTCTGACACCTGTGTTTACTAGGGTTTTTGCTCCTTCTGCTTTTCTTCGCCCGTTAAGCTGAAGTATTACAAGGGAAGCCTCCATTACGTATCTGATGCCTAAAGAAATGCCCCTGCTCAGTTCTACTTCTTCCGAGAAATACTTTTT
>DATFLA010000229.1:0-2440 GCA_035268305.1 Bacteroidales bacterium
AACACTCTCTTTCGAATGTAACAGGCGGAAACTATGGCGGTCAGCACTGGCTGGCCAGTTTTGCCGTGTATGCTTTAAGCATCTGAATCATTCTTTGTCTCAGCCCCTGGCCGCACGGCCATGCCGGCACATGGGATTGATGAAAGACAGTTTCTCTCTTTATGGATATATGGTAAGGTGAAAGATCATTCGGGAAGGAGTTCCCTGATCCTGTTCCAGTAATAAGTTGTCATACTACCGGAACCATTCCATTTCCTTGCTATCTTTTCAAAATCATACGGACCTATACGATCGGCGAAATAAAGAAATATTTTTTCGGATACCTTATAATCGAACATGTCCCGCGTTGTATAGCTGCTGCCTGTTAACCTGTTATAATCCTTAATCCTTACAGGTCGTATCTGGAAATAACCGGCCGCTTCTTCCTCCGCGTTATATGCAAGAGTGTCATACATTGTTTCAACCATTCCAATGGCTTGCATCAAAGGGAGGTAAGGATTTAAAGGAGGTGTAACTGTGATGAAAAGTGATTCACAAAAGGGAGCCGATGCCCGTAATGAAAACATCAAAAGGAGTATAAGAACTGTCGTTACCTTCTTATAATTAACCCGTTCCATAGAAGCCTTTATTAATATCAGTATGAAGTCCGGGGTCACTAATGTTTCAGAGCCTCCCGAAGAGTTAATTACATAACACAAAGATACAACACAACCTGCTGAAAATAAACATAATCATGACAGTATTATCAACAATATTTTAACCCTCTAAAATGTTCCCCGGAATCTCTAAGAAGTGATCTGATCTGAAATGGCCCGCCCGTTTAACTCCAGGGAGCCACTGCCATATTTTTCTTCCACTTGTATTCTCTCCCTGGTCTTTGTATAGGATGATTCCAGTAAGACAAAGATCATTGTGATCTCGTTGGTTATGGCCTGGAGAAACACCTTCTCCTCATTAGTCAGTTCACCTTCGGGGAGCAGGCAGCAGGTAAGAATATTAAGGTGAGTAGGGCTGGATATAACTGTTGTATAAGGAAAACATGAATGGTTTTCTGCTATGGCCTTATTACTGACATGCGGGCACTCCACGGCATATCCCAGCCTGTTCTGGAAATGTTCGCCAAGAGTCTTGTGTGTTTTACAATCTATTATCCTGAAAAGCACCCAGTTATATTGAACTATGCCAAAGGTCTGTTCACTGTAAAAAAGAAGAGTCTTTCTGAAATCATTGTATGTCTGAGGAAACAGATTTGTCTTATTGAATATCGATTTTATCTCTTCTACCTGGACGTTTATCTGTCCTATATATTTGAAAGCATCTGTGAGTTTCTCTTCCGTTGTCCTTTTATCCAGACTTATCTTTTGTATGAGATCCTGCTGTTTCATCTTTTCATTTTTATAGAGATTGAGCAATAAAATACTGACAATAAAAAGTATTCCCAGCAAAACACCCTCAATCATGCTTTCCTCAAGTACAAGTTTATGACTAATACGTACCGGACCGTTAATAAGTGTCGGGACATACACTATAAGCGAAAACAACAGAACATAGATAACCAGGTATATGACCTGGAGAAATGATGGCTGAAATCTTACTTTTTTCATGAGTTGGTAATCTTGAGTTAAAAAATGGTCATACTGTCAGAATGTCTTAAACATCTAACCATAAAAAGCTATAAATTCATTCCCTGTCTGCATTTTAAAGAGCTGGAACCTGGTATAAACAGCAGCTCGAAGCCTGCAGGGGAACGGCACTGCACTGTTGTTTTGACCTTATTTCTTTTTATTTTATTCCTGAAATTATGTTAAATTACTTTTAACATTTCTTAAGAAGCACATCTGTTGCCTGTTATAAAAAAAAATCCGAAAAACCCTGCAATGCCTGCACGAAAAAGAATGACTTTAATAAATTTGTAATAGTCTTTAAATCTTATAATCATGAAAAATCTATCCCGCCGAAGTATGATAAGGTTATCAGGTATTACGGCAGCAGGCTCTTTAATCGCGACACAGTCTTTATATGGTGATATCCCCGGTGATTTGCCTTCAGGCAAGAAACTTAAGGTTATTGTAGCAGGAGCCCATCCTGATGATCCGGAGAGTGGTTGCGGCGGAACAATGGCATTATTTGCATCTGCCGGTCATGAAGTTATAGCTGCATACCTTACACGCGGGGAAGCAGGGATACCGGGCAAAACCCATGATGAAGCAGCCTCAGTCAGAACAGCCGAAGCCACCAAAGCATGCAGCATCCTTAATGCCAGGGCAGAATTCCTTGGACAGGTAGACGGCAGTACTGAAATTACAAAAGACCGCTATGATGATGTTCACCGGTTTTTTGAAAAGGAAAAACCGGATATTGTCTTTACGCACTGGCCAGTAGATAGTCACAGGGACCACCGAATATGCTCAGTACTGGTATATGATGCATGGCTCAGGTC
>DATFLA010000230.1:0-6349 GCA_035268305.1 Bacteroidales bacterium
CTTGCACGCTGAACGACAAGCTTGTCTTCTTCCGACAGTTCATCCATACCAAGGATAGCAATTATATCCTGCAGTTCGTTATAACGCTGAAGCAGTTCCTTCACCCTCTGGGCACACTGGTAATGTTCATTCCCTACGATCTCAGGGGAAAGGATCCTTGATGTTGAATCGAGTGGGTCAACAGCAGGGTAAATACCGAGTTCGGATATTTTCCTGCTAAGTACAGTGGTAGCGTCGAGGTGAGCAAAAGTTGTTGCCGGAGCCGGGTCAGTAAGGTCATCGGCAGGAACATATACGGCCTGTACAGATGTTATGGAACCGTTTTTTGTAGATGTTATCCTCTCCTGCATGATACCCATCTCGGTTGCAAGTGTCGGCTGGTAACCAACAGCAGAAGGCATCCTTCCAAGCAGGGCAGAAACCTCTGAACCGGCCTGTGTGAACCTGAACACATTATCCATAAAGAAAAGGATATCGCGTCCGCCACTTTTCCCGTCGCCATCCCTGAAGTGTTCAGCTACCGACAGTCCGGAAAGAGCTACCCTGGCCCTGGCTCCCGGAGGTTCATTCATCTGTCCGAAGACAAGGGCAAGCTTGGATTCCTTAAGGGCGTCCTTATCCACTTTAGAAAGGTCCCATCCTCCTTCTTCCATATTCTTCAGAAATTCCTTACCATATGTTATTACACCGGCTTCAAGCATCTCACGGAGAAGGTCGTTCCCTTCCCTTGTCCTTTCACCTACACCGGCAAAGACAGACAGCCCGGAGTAAGCTTTTGCAATATTGTTTATAAGCTCGAGAATTACTACAGTCTTTCCAACACCGGCACCTCCGAAGAGACCGATTTTACCACCTTTTGAGTATGGTTCAATAAGGTCGATTACCTTAATACCTGTAAATAAGACTTCTTTCTCTGTAGAGAGTTCATCATATTTCGGGGGGGTTCTGTGGATTGGATAACCACCTTTCTTATCGAGGGTCCCAAGACCGTCAATTGCCTCTCCTGTGACATTCATAAGGCGTCCTTTTATCTGTTCACCGATAGGCATTGTAATAGGCTGGCCGGTGGCAACAACTTCCATGCCCCTGCGAAGGCCATCTGTTGAGTCCATAGCAATTGTTCGAACAGTTCTTTCCCCAATATGTTGCTGACATTCAACAACGAGAGAAGAACCATCATCTCTTTTTATCTCGAGAGCATCGTAAATATCGGGCATGTCAAAACCCTGTTTTTCAAATGTGACATCAACCACCGGACCTATGATCTGGCTGATTTTCCCTGTGTTCTGTGACATATATTTTATTTATTATTTAAATGAGTATAAATGTTCTTTCCGTTGCATCAGTTCCATCCTGTTTTCTTTTTCTGCAAAGCCTTCCCCACCTTATAATCAACAATAGTGAAAACAGGAATACAAATTTAATAAAATTTGGGTCTTTTTCCCTCCCGGTTATCCTGTAAACCGTGATCCGGAGAGAATACCCTTTCAAATATCCTGTCTGTAACTGCCGGCATATGTTCCCCTTTCCGGAAATACTACCGGAGAGAAACATCATTTTTACTTCTTGCGTCCTATCAAAGAGCCGGCCATCAGCTGCAGTTCATTCTTCCTCTTTTTCGGAACATCTGTCTTTTCAAGTAACGAAAGAGAGGTTTTTATATAGTCATTAGCCAGTTGTTCAGTTACCGATCTTATATTAAGCTGATCATAAATATCCATCACTTTATTCACCTTTTCCTGCGGGTCGGTATCGGTTGTTGAGAACAATTCATGGAGTACCTTTAACTGTTCCCTGTTTGCCATCTCCAGGGCTTTCACAAGAAGGTATGTCTTCTTGTTTGAAATGATGTCGCCCCCCTGAACTTTTCCGAACACTTTTGATTCCCCATAGGTGTCAAGCATATCGTCCTGTACCTGAAATGCCAGTCCCAGGTTTCTCCCGAAGTCGTATAACAAATCTGCATCCCTGTCGGATGAGCCTCCTATCACGGCTCCAATCTTTGCCGAAGCGGCCAGCAGTACTGAAGTCTTCAGTTCAATCATCCTCAGGTATTCTTCCCGGGTGACAAAAGAAGCCTTTTCAAAATCGATATCCAGTTGTTGTCCTATACACACTTCCACTGCAACCCTGTTATATATCCTGAATACTTTTGACAGGCACTTTGCGGGTGTCTGAAGGAAGCATTCGTTTGCTATAAAAGCCATCACATCGCCTGACAATACTGCCTGATTAACATTCCACTTGCTGTGTACTGTCGGGAAATTCCTCCGGACAGGGGCCTGGTCCATTATATCATCGTGAACCAGGGTGAAATTATGAAAAACCTCTATCCCGACCGCAGGCATCACCGCCTCACCTATATTGTCGTTAAACAGGTTACAGGCCATCAGGGCCAGTACCGGTCTGAGCCTTTTCCCTCCAATAGAAAGAATGTACTTTACGGGGTCAATAAGCTTCTCAGCTTCCGTATTATACGACAGATTAGTTATAGCCTTTTCGACTAAATCTTTAAGTTCTGTTTGGTTGTACATTATCCTTTACAACAATCCTCTTTTCAATATTTATATCTTAACCATTAAGGGCTTCCGCACCGCTGACAACCTCAAGTATCTGGTTTGTGATTGCAGCCTGTCTTGCTTTGTTATATTGAAGCGTCAGATCCCTGATCATCGTTGTTGCATTATCAGTTGCCTTATGCATTGCTGTCATACGGGCGCCGTGTTCTGCAACAAATGAATTCAGTACTGCCTTATAAAACTGTATCTTTAAAGATTTAGGTATAAGCTCCTTAATTATTTTCACCCTGTCGGGCTCATAAATGTAATCGACAGGTGTGGTACCGGTTTCACCACCGGTTGCAGTTTCAACAGGAAGAAAAGTTTCGGTTGTCAGGTTCTGAACCGCGGCATTTTTGAACCTGTTATATACAATTTCCACGCGGTCGAACTCTCTTTTTACGAAGCTGTTCATAATACCTTCGGCTACTGTTGCCACATTATCAAAAGTGAGGTCATTTAAAAGATCGTTCTTTTCAGGAAGGATCTTTAAGCCACTGCTCTTTTTAAAAAAGTCATATCCCTTTTTCCCAACAGGAAGAACAGAGATATTACCTTTCCTGTACTGATTTATGTACTGTTCGGCTATTATTCTCCTGGCCTCTTTAATAACACTGGCATTAAAGGCGCCGCAGAGTCCCCTGTTGGATGTGATCACCACAATAAGGACTTTTTCTTCAGAAGAGTTCCTGCCATATACGTTTTCAATCTCTGAATCGGCCAGGCTTTGTGACAGTCCGACCTGTATCTCCTGCAATTTATTTGCATATGGTCTCAGGCTGACTATCTTATCCTGTGCCTTTCTTAGCCTCGCTGCCGACACCATCTTCATTGCTGAAGTGATCTGCCTTGTTGATTTTACAGAGGCTATACGTACACGTATTGCTTTTAAATTCGCCATTTAAAATTCATTTTCTGCTCAACCCGGTTACTCAGGTTTATATTTCAAAACTATTTCTGCTGCAACTTTTTCAAGTGTTGTCTTAACCTCATCGCTCAGGACACCTTCTTTCAGGCTGTCGAGTACATCCCTGTGCCTCAGTTCAAGATATTCCAGGTATTCACTTTCAAAGTTTGTCACTTTATCAATAGGAACATCTTTCAGCAGTCCCATTGTTCCGCAGTATATAATAGCGATCTGTTTTTCAACCGGTACAGGGGCATACTGGCCCTGTTTAAGTATCTCAACGTTCTTGGCTCCTTTATTAAGAATAGCCATTGTTGTAGCATCAAGATCGGAGCCGAATTTTGAGAAAGCTTCCAGCTCACGGTACTGTGCCTGGTCCACTTTAAGGGTACCTGCGATCTTTTTCATTGCCTTGATCTGTGCATTACCACCAACCCTCGATACTGATATCCCCACGTTAATAGCCGGACGCACGCCGGAGTTAAAGAGGTTTGATTCAAGGAAAATCTGGCCGTCGGTAATAGAGATCACGTTTGTCGGTATATAGGCAGATACGTCACCCGCCTGTGTTTCTATTATAGGCAGGGCTGTCAGCGATCCGCCTCCTTTCACCATTGGTTTCAGCACCTCCGGCAGGTCATTCATGTTCCTGGCCACCTCATCCGATTCGATCACCTTGGCTGCTCTCTCGAGAAGCCTTGAGTGAAGGTAGAAGACATCGCCGGGATAGGCTTCACGTCCCGGAGGACGACGAAGCAGCAGCGACACTTCACGGTATGATACAGCCTGTTTGGAGAGGTCATCATAGATGATAAGGGCATCGCGTCCGGTATCGCGGAAGAATTCCCCGATAGCGGCTCCTGCAAAAGGAGCATAGAACTGTGATGCTGCCGGGTCGGAAGCTGTTGCCAGGACTATAACGGTATACTGGAGGGCACCATATTCCTCGAGAGTGGCAGCTATGTTGGCCACAGTCGAACCTTTCTGTCCTATAGCAACATATATGCAATAAACAGGTTTTCCCTGTTCGAAGTTACTACGCTGGTTTATTATAGTATCAATAGCAATAGCAGTCTTTCCTGTCTGCCTGTCGCCGATTATTAGTTCCCTCTGTCCGCGTCCTATAGGTATCATTGCATCGATAGCCTTTATTCCTGTCTGCAGAGGCTGTTTTACAGGCTGGCGGTAGATAACTCCCGGGGCCTTTCTTTCAAAAGGCATGTCATAGAGCTCACCCGTTACAGGACCTTTACCGTCGAGAGGCTGGCCTGTCGGGTTAATAACGCGCCCAAGCAGTCCTTCTCCCACGCCAATGGAGGCAATACGGCCTGTACGTTTAACAATATCACCTTCATTAATCAGTTCTGTGGGTCCAAGCAACACTGCCCCGATATTATCTTCCTCTAGGTTCAGAACTATTGCTTCCATGCCGTTTTCGAACTCAATAAGTTCGTTCGACTCCACATTTGACAGCCCGTAGATACGGGCGATTCCGTCACCAACCTGAAGCACAGTTCCTACTTCCTCAAGATCAACACCGGTCTGAATGCCTTCCAGTTGCTGCCTGAGAATCTTCGAAACTTCCGCTGGTTTAATATTTGCCATGTTATATTATCTTAAAATTCCTAAAAATTTGTTTTGAACTGTTATTCCTTAATGATTGCACTTCCAAGGAGTTCTTTCCTCACTTTGCGCAGCTTATTCCGTATACTGGCATCGATATAGTTATCGTCGACCTTAAGAATGAAACCGCCGATAATATCAGGGTCAACTATCTCTTCAAGCTTCACGCCTGTCTTAAATACCTCTGATATAAGATCGGTTATCTGTTTCTTTACAGCCTGATTGACACCTACTGCTGTTGTAAGGGAAGACTCTGTAATACCTTTGAATTTCATTGTCTTGTGAATGAAATTCCTGGCTATTGCAGGGATAAAACTCTCGCGCCCGTTCTTAACCACCAGGTCGATTAGTGAAATAGTTATATCTTCCACGTTTCCTTTCAGAATTGTATGAAACACCTCTGATTTTTTTGATGGATTAATAACAGGGCTTTGAAGCAATTCCTTTGCCTCAGGACTTTTACATATCTCTGCGACAAAGACCATGTCTTCATTTACTTTTTCAAGTATGTTTTTTTCAAGGGCCGAATCGAACAAAGCGGTTGAGTACCTGACTGATATTTTACTGTCATTCATTGTTGATACCCCTTAATTTTTTTTAAAATCAATGTCTTTCAGATACTTGTCTATCAGTTTCTCCTGTTCTCCAGTCTGCTTAAGCTTTTCGCCAAGCAGTTTTGAGGCAATCTCAACTGAAATGACAGCCACCTGTTCATGGATCTCCGACAGGGCTTTAAGCTTTTCGCTTTCAATGCCGGCCCTGGCTTTCTCAATAAGTTTCTCCGCTTCTTCCGAAGCTTTCCCTTTTGCTTCAGAAATCAGTTTCTCTCTAACTTCCCTGGCTTCCTTCAGTATGTTTTCGCGTTCTTCCCTTGCTTTTTTGAGTATAGCCTCATTATCGCTCTGCAGTTTAAGCATCTCTTCTTTGGCTTTCTCTGCCGATTCAAGAGAGCTTCGTATCATTTCATCACGTGCTTTTACTGCATTTAAAATGGGTTTCCATGCAAATTTAGCAAGGATAAGGAAGAAGATACTGAAAATGACAACTGACCAGAAAAGAGTCCCAAAAGCGGGAGTAGTCAGACTGTTAGCTAATAATATCATAATAAATCCTTTAACAAATTATTAAAAGTGAAGCACTGCAACCAACCGTTGCAGGCTTCATAAATCCTGGTTATTTCAACAATGAAACTACCACTGCGAACAAAGCAACTCCTTCAATAAGAGCAGCTGAGATGATCATAGCGAGCTGGATTCTGGAA
>DATFLA010000231.1:0-3091 GCA_035268305.1 Bacteroidales bacterium
GAGAAGGTGGTCTCTGCCCTGATGGTAATTGTAATTGCAGGCCTGGGTTTATTTCCGCGACCTGTTTTTAACACAGCTAAACCAGCCTTGGGGAAGATACTTAATTCTCAGAGGGTTATGTTAATAGATTACCCTGTAACAAGTAATTATAAAGCCACTGCACCTTCATACATATGGGATGCCGAGGCTATGAAAAATCATTAGATTTAAATATGACACAGTCGGATCTTATCAGTTTATTACCAATACTCATTTTATCGGCAGCACCGGTAATATTAATGCTTGTTATTTCTGTAATCAGAAATTACGAGGTCGTATTCAACATTTCCCTCGTTGCATTTCTATGTTCTTTTCTTTCGGTATTTTATGTTTATCCCGTGGTTCCTCATGCAATACCGCCTCTTTTTACCGTCGATGTTTACAGTCTGGTCTTTCTGGGGGTAATTATTTTATCTGCGTTTTTTGTAACCCTTCTTTCTCATGATTATATAAAGCATATCGACGGTGTAAGAGAGGAATACTATATTATCTTATTTACTTCAACTCTGGGAGCATCACTCCTTGCCATGGCAAATCATTTTATACTGTTTTTCCTTGGTATTGAATTGCTTAGTGTGTCTTTATATGTACTCGTCGCTTTCCAGAAATCTAAAGGCAGGTCTATCGAAGCCGCAGTTAAATATCTTATTCTTGCATCTGTTTCCTCGGCTTTCCTGCTATTTGGTATGGCACTAATATACTTTTCATATGGTACCATGGATTTCCAGGGACTGGCAAAAGATATATCAGAATCATCGGCATCTCCTGCCCTTCTTTACCTGGGTTTTGGAATGATGCTTACAGGTATTGGATTTAAGCTGGCCCTGGTTCCGTTTCATCTATGGACACCAGATGTTTACCAGGGAGCACCGGCTCCTGTTACTTCTTTTATTGCAACTGTTTCAAAAGGCTCGGTTATGGCTGTGCTGATTCGTTTCTTTTATAACATTAGTGGTTTTGAAAACCAGTCGCTTTTTTATGTCATATCGGCCATAGCCATACTGTCGATGTTTACTGGTAACCTCCTTGCCCTTAAGCAGGAGAATATTAAAAGACTGCTGGCATATTCCTCCATAGCCAATATGGGATACCTGATAATAATACTACTTATTGGTAACAGCTCCGGCATAGAAGCAGCTGTCTTTTACCTGGTTTCATATTTTATAACAACTATTGCCGCATTCGGAGTAATATCATTGTTATCAACCTGCAGACACGAAGCTGAGCACATCTCAGGGTACAGGGGTTTATTCTGGAAGAGACCCGGTCTGGCTATCGTTTTTACCCTTTCATTACTTTCACTCGCTGGAATTCCGCTTACTGCTGGATTTGTTGCAAAATTCTACCTCATACTGGAAGGCATGAAAGCCGGATTAATGGTACTTGTTATTTCAATGATAATCAACAGTGTTATAGGGCTTTACTATTATCTGAGGGTGATTACATCGATGTTTTCAGATCAATCTGATGAAAAGCTGCCTGCATTGTCGGTAACAGGAAATATAACACTTGCCTCACTTGCGGCAGGTATTCTCATACTTGGCATTTATCCGGGCTGGTTCCTTAACATGCTTATAAAATTGCTCTCATAAGCTGTTAATAAATACTTAATAGCAGTTTCGATAAAAAGTGCATGGAAAATAGTGGTATCCAATGCAACTAAATCTTTTCATAAAGCCGGAGCCGGTTTCTTAATGTCAGTACTTCTTCCTGCAATGAAATGATTTTCTCCAGGAGATAATTAATAGTTTCTATTCCCTCAAGGTTTATATCGAGGTCGTAATGAAGACTAATGCATCTTTCAAGCAGCTGAAGCTGGTCAGGTTCTATGAACCAGTTATTATCAACTGTTACAACCTCAATCAGTCCGTTTTCCTGCAATGAACTGACAAAAGAGAATTCAATATTGTGCGAGACACATAAATCATTAATATCCACCAGCTTATCAGTTTGCATCATTCCGCTGTTTTAAGTTATAATTTAGAGAGTTCTGTAAACAGGGCTTTTTGTTTCTCAGTAAGACCAGTAGGAATCTTCACAGAATAAGTAATATAAAGATCTCCAAACTGGTCGGCTTTTTTATAAACGGGAAATCCCTTGTTGTGTAATTTAACCTTAGTTCCGTTCTGGGTTTCAGGTTTTACTTTCAGTTTTACTTTCCCCGAGATGGTATCAACAGTTATTTCACCTCCCAGTACTGCTGTAAAGAGGTCAATTTCAACAGTTGTATAAAGATCATTACCTGATCTTCTGAATGTATCGTTTCTTTCAATAAGAAAAGTAATGTAAAGATCACCGTTCGGACCGCCGTTAATGCCGGGTCCGCCATGTCCGGTAATTTTTATTGTCTGACCGTTAATAATACCTGCAGGAATAGTGATCCTGATCTGTTTGCCGTTGACATTTAGCGTTCTTTTATGAGTAGTATATGCATCGGCCAGGTTCAGGTGAAGTTCAGCTGTGTAATCTTCGCCCCTGAACTTAATCCTGCGGCCGCTTTCATAACCTGCCGATCCTCCGAAAAGATTCTCAAAGAAGTCGGAGAATGAACTGTCGAAACGTGTATTTGTATAGGATCTTCCCCCTGATGCCTGCGACTGCTGCCTGTTAGCTGCGCCTGCATATTCCTCTGCATGCTTCCAGTCCTTACCATAGTGATCATATTTTTTTCTTTTATCCGGGTCACTAAGCACCTCGTTGGCTTCGTTTATAAGCTGGAAATTTTTCTTTGCATCCTTATCATTCGGATTAATATCTGGATGATATTTCCGGGCCAGCTTCCTGTAAGCACTCTTTATTTCTTTTTGGGTTGCAGATTTGTCTATTCCTAAGATCCTGTAATAATCAATGTACTCCATTGTCATATACTGTATGAAGAAGATAATACAAAGGTATTCATTTTATGTCCGGTTAAGAGCTTTACCTGACAGTAAATCATTATACGGGGTCCATAACGATTTTTTCCTGCGGGTAACCAAGACCAGTTAGTTCATTAAGAACATTTTCCATCATTACAGGCGGCCCGCAAAGATATATTTTCATATCATCTCCT
>DATFLA010000232.1:0-5758 GCA_035268305.1 Bacteroidales bacterium
CCATTAGCAGCTTTTACTATATTTGCAGAAATCTATAATCAAAACTGAAATGAAATTACTGGAAGGAAAAACAGCCCTTATAACCGGTGCATCAAGAGGTATCGGAAAAGCTATAGCCCTCAGGTTTGCCGGCGAAGGTGCCGATATAGCAATCACCAACATAGTTGATGATGAAGAATTCAGAGACACCATAAAAGAAATCGAAAGCAAAGGTGTAAAAGCCAAAGGTTATGTATCAAATGCTGCCGATTTTGAAGATTCACAACGTGTTATTACCGAAATGGTGAAGGACTTCGGGAAAATTGATGTTCTTGTTAACAACGCAGGTATAACAAAGGATACTCTGCTTATGAGGATGACAGAAGATCAATGGGATGCAGTAATTTCAGTTAACCTGAAATCTGTTTTTAACCTCACCAAAGCTGCTATACAGACAATGCTTAAGCAAAAAAGCGGATCAATAGTCAATATGAGTTCAGTTGTCGGTGTCTCTGGTAATGCCGGACAGAGTAACTACTCAGCATCCAAAGCCGGAATAATAGGTTTTACAAAGAGTGTCGCAAAAGAAGTCGGCTCACGAAACATAAGATGCAACGCAATTGCCCCGGGATTCATAATAACTGAGATGACTGACAAGTTACCGGATGATGTAAAAAAAGAATGGGCGGAAAAAATACCACTCAGAAGGGGAGGCACTCCCGGCGACGTGGCAAATACAGCCCTGTACCTGGCATCAGATCTTTCTTCTTATGTAAGCGGACAAACAATTCATGTTTGTGGTGGTATGTTAACTTAAAAATATTTTATATCTTTACAAAACCGCAGGGCACCCATCCTTTTAGCACGAGGAAATGCAGCGAGACATATTTATTCCACACTTATTTTAAACGGGCGCCCTGCTTCTTTTTTTTAAGCCCTCCAACCAATGCATAACACAATATTCTACCTGATCCTTGTGATCCCTGTTACAGGTTTCCTTACCGAGCGCTATCTGGATTATCTTAATTCAAAGATGTGGTCGGATACATTGCCTGATAAACTTATTGATATATGCGACCAGGATGAATACCGTAAATCACAGACCTATGATAAGGAGAATAATAAACTATCATTCTGGTCCTCTTCTTTTAACCTTCTTGCTATCCTTGCTATGATCATCTTCGGAGGCTTTGCTCTTGCCGATGATATATCAAGATCCCTTAGCAGTCACATGGTACTTGTATCACTGATCTTCTTTGGTATTATCGGACTGGCTTCCGACCTGATAAATATACCATTTGGTGCATATGATACCTTTGTTATTGAAAAAAAATATGGTTTTAATACCATGTCTGTCAGGACATTTATAACTGATCATATAAAGTCATGGTTTATTGCTTTGCTTGTCGGTGTTCCCGTCCTGGGACTAATAACCTGGTTTTACTACAGGACCGGTCCGCTGTTCTGGTTGTATGCATGGGGACTGATAACTGCTTTTACAATATTTATGAATTTCTTCTATTCTGAGCTTATCGTGCCCTTGTTTAACAAGCAGACACCTCTGGGAGAGGGGACCCTTCGTTCTGCCATTGAAGAATTTGCAGAAAAAGCCGGCTTCAAGTTAAAAGATATATATGTCATCGACGGCTCAAAAAGAAGTACAAAGGCCAATGCATATTTCTCAGGTTTCGGTCCGAAAAAAAGGGTTGTACTTTATGATACTCTTGAAAAAGAATTATCGGAGGAAGAAATTGTAGCAGTTCTTGCTCACGAAATTGGACATTACAAGAAAAAACATATACTCCAGACTCTTGTCCTTTCTGTTGTCCTTACCGGATTTATGCTGTTCCTGTTTTCACTTGTTGTCAACAGTCCGGCATTATCTGAAGCAGTAGGAGCAAAGAGCACCAGTTTTCACATGGGACTTATTGTATTTGGAATACTGTACAGTCCGCTCTCATTACTTATAGGACTGGCTACCAATTACATATCAAGGAAGAACGAGTTTGAGGCCGATCATTTTGTCGTTGAGAACTATAAGCCTGAATTACTTGCACAGGCTTTAAAAAAACTGTCAGTAAAAAACCTGTCCAATATGATGCCGCATCCCGCATATGTGTTCTTTCATTATTCCCATCCGCCGTTGCTGGCCAGACTGGAGAAGCTGGAATCGTAGGTGTCAGGTATCAGGTGTCAGGTATGAGGATTTAAATTTGAAAATTAGTTTTATATTGTAAATAATTAAGGCAGGTGGAATTGCCTTATGTTTAATTTTTCTATTATTGATTAAAATCGCTGCAAAATGGGAAACTTTAAAAATCTTAATGTTTGGCTTAAAGCTAAAAATCTTGCTGTAAATATCTATAAACTAACTGATCAGGCTTTATATAATAAAGATTTCAGCATGAAAGATCAGATGCGGAGATCTGCAATATCCATACCTTCCAATATTGCTGAAGGCGATGCCCTGGATACTAATAAACAAAGCATAAAATATTTTCACATAGCACGAGGATCAACAGCCGAATTAAGAACACAACTAATTATTTCTATGGAAGTAGGGTATATAAAATCTGATTTATATAAAGAACTGGAACTTGAGTGTGATGAAATAGGTGCAATGTTAACAAGCCTTATTAAACACCGATTAAATAAAACTTCAAATCAAAAAATGACTTCCACCTGATACCTGATACCTGATACCTGAAACCACTTTTATTATTATATTTGCCAGGAATTTTGCCTCCTTAGCTCAGTTGGTAGAGCAGCTCATTCGTAATGAGCAGGTCGTGGGTTCGAGTCCCATGGGAGGCTCCGGGTTTCCGGTGAGCGGTGCGAGGGGCACGGTACGCGGCAACAGATCAGAAGAACCGTGTTCCGGAAAAAAATTATATTTGACTTGAGATATTCTGACTTATTATTATTTTTGATGGTCAGAAATAGATGAAAAGCGGGAGTAGCTCAGTGGTAGAGCATCAGCTTCCCAAGCTGAGGGTCGCGGGTTCGACCCCCGTTTCCCGCTCCAAAACTCCAGGGCATCAGTCCTGGAGTTTTTTTTTACTATTTAAGGAATTAATAAGGATAAATACAGGTCGCGGGCCCTGACATTGTTACATATCATAATACATAATATTCCTGGTGATTATTGCCATGATGTCTCCGTTGTATCTCTGGGTTTGCTGCACCCAGTTACCCTTCTTATCGTATTCATAATCAAGAACCACCCTGAAGACTGAACTATCGGAAGGCACTGTTATAATATACTCCGAGATATCATTTTTGTCATTTCGTTTATATTCTGTAATATTTGATGGATTGCCCATTTTATCAAGTTGGGTCCTCTTACTTAATTGTCCGCTGGAATATTCATTAACATACGAACCAACTGTTTCTCCCTTTTCATTTGTTATCCTGCATCCAGACTGTTCAATACCGGAATATTCATATTTATAGCTGCTCCGGGGCTTTCCTTCAGCATCCTGTATACTGACCTGGGTCAGGAGTCCGTTTTTGTAATTATTGACCTCCCGGGAATCCAGGTTATTTTCTTTATATTTCTCGACTGACTTACATAATCCATGCCTGTCATATTCATACTTTGATATCACCACTGTGTCGCCGTTTTCATCTATTTCAGACATTTTTAGAAGGTTACCGTTCCTGTCATATTCATAAGATGAGTTATTTACTTCGGGACTTTCGGCAGCCGGGCACACAGGGCTCCCGCAGGCATTATGGATCTTCCTGTCTATCTTCCATACCTGTCCTTTAATATTAGCTACGGCCAGGTCCGATTTCACATTCACTTTCTGATTATTACATGACATTGCCAGGAGAGCAACGATTAAAAAAAAGATAATTCTTCTCATCACTTTATTGGTTAGGTTTGGTTGTGCAATTTAAGGTTCACCTGCAAATAATTTATTTAAAGAATATTTAAAATTTCAACCTGATATGTTAAAACGGGAACCCAGAAATCAAGTTACACTTTTATTTTTCCCCTTTATCTCAGGTTTGTTCACAGATTCTCCTATTTTTACATTCGTTGTTTGATTTCAAATGACCAGACTGAATTATTAACCCTAAAATTATCTGACGTGAATAGAAGAAAATTTCTTGGTAATACTGCCAAACAAATAGCATTGATTAACGTTGCAGGGTTAAGCTCTGCCGGTGCATTTGCTGCAACAGCCGATTATACTCCCTTAACCGGCGACAACAAGATGATATACCGTAAACTGGGCAGAACAGGCATAAAACTGCCAGTGGTGTCGATGGGCGTAATGAATGCCAATAACCCTGCCTTGCTCAAAGCTGCATGGGACAAGGGGATAAGGCATTTCGACACGGCCTGGTATTACCAGAATGGGAATAATGAGAAAATGGTGGGTTCTGTTCTGAAAGAACTGAAAATTGACAGGAAGGATGTAACTGTTTCCACAAAAATCGGATTGTTCGGACCTCCTTTATCGAATGGAAAGGAGAGAAAAGCCTTATTCCTCAAAAGATTTGATGAGAGTCTCAGCAGGTTGCAAATGGATTATGTTGACATCCTTTATTTTCATGATACTCAAAAAGTTGAAAATATTACTGATCCCTATATAGTTGAAGCTTTCAGTGAACTGAAAGACAAAAAGCAAATAAGATTCCCTGGCTTCTCTACGCATGTAGACTGGGTACCAATTGTAGAAAGAGCAGTTAAAGATAATTTCTATGATGTCATTCTTCTTTCCTTCAATTATTCGATGTTCCAGGATCAAAGGGTCTTTGACACAATAAAGCTTGCCCACGATGCAGGCATGGGTCTTGTAGCCATGAAAACACAGTGCCAGCAACAATGGTACAAAAATGAGCTGCCTGCCAGTGTCCAGAAATTCTACAGGGAGAACATGATGAACACAGCCCTCCTGAAATGGGTCCTTAAAAATGAGCATATAACAACTGCTATTCCAGGCTTTACAACATTTGACCAGCTTGATGAGGATATGGTTGTAGCTTATAACATTGATTTTAACGATCAGGAGGAAAAGTTCCTTAATGACAATGGGGTGATGCTGGCAATTCAGTCGGTGTGCAGGCACTGCGGTAAGTGTGTGGGAACTTGTCCGGGTAATGTGGATATACCATCCCTCATGAGAACTCATATGTATTCCCTGTCATATGGAAACCCGCTGATGGCAAGGCAGACCTTAAAAGGCATTACACCCGGAAAAGGACTGGATATGTGTACAGAATGTGATGTATGTACCTCAAAATGTGTTAACAGGGTACCTATTGCATCACGAATAAACGATCTGAAAGAAATATATTGCTGACAGGAAAAAATCAGAACCTATTTTGTTCCGAATTCCCATTCTGAGTAAAAGTGGTCGAGAAACTCAAGCAGGATATGATGGCGTTTTATAGCCAAATCATATCCTGTCTTTGTGTTCATCATATCCTTAAGTTTTAAAAGTTTATCATAGAAATGTCCTACTGTGGATCGACCCTGTCCGCCATTTACTTCACCGGGCAGATAAATGGGATTATTCCTGAAACCACCATAATTAAAAGCTCTTGCTATCCCTATGGCACCAATAGCATCAAGCTTGTCAGCATCGCGGAGTATCGACAGAACCGGATGACTGAAGTTACCTGACTTATGCCTGGAGCTGAAGGAAACATTCTTTATGATTTTCAGGATATCATCACTCATATCACCCATCTCATTTTCATCCATTAGTTTACCAACAGCAGTGTACCTGTCCTGAATAATATCCTTATTGAACTTTGAATCAGC
>DATFLA010000233.1:0-2157 GCA_035268305.1 Bacteroidales bacterium
CTGACAGCCCTGCTGATAGCCGAAGCCGTAATAATCTGAGGCCTGGCTCCAACTATATTCAGGAGTTTTATTTTAGACATTGATCAAGGTTCTTTTATCGGGTTAAAGATAGGTAAATATTGAAGTCTGCAAGGTGTTTTATAGCAGAAAGGGCACCTCTCATCCGGATGCCCTATCTCTTTATCTTATAATTTATTTTGCATAATTTACAGCTCTTGTTTCCCGTATTACCGTTATTTTGATCTGTCCGGGATATGTCATTTCATTCTGAATCTTCTTCGCTATTTCAAATGACAGGCTTTCGGCCTCCTTGTCCGAAACTTTTTCAGCTCCCACTATTACTCTCAGTTCCCTTCCGGCCTGTATGGCATATGTCTTCATAACCCCGGGGTATTGCAGTGCCAGAGACTCAAGTTCCTTCAAGCGTTTGATATATGATTCCACCACTTCACGGCGAGCTCCCGGTCGGGCTCCTGATATAGCGTCACAAACCTGTACTATTGGTGCAATAAGTGTTGTCATCTCTGTCTCATCATGGTGAGAACCGATGGCGTTACATACTTCAGGCTTTTCCTTATATTTTTCCGCCAGTTTCATTCCAAGAATTGCATGCGGCAGCTCAGGCTCATCATCGGGAACTTTACCTATATCGTGTAACAATCCGGCTCTTTTTGCCAGTTTAGGATTAAGTCCGAGTTCTGCGGCCATTATTGAACATAAATTAGCCACCTCACGTGAGTGCATTAACAGGTTCTGACCATACGATGACCTGTATTTCATTTTACCTATAAGTCTTATCAATTCAGGATGAAGTCCGTGGATACCAAGATCGATTGTAGTTCTTTTACCGACCTCCAGTATCTCTTCTTCAACCTGTTTTCTTGTCTTATCCACCATCTCCTCGATACGAGCCGGATGAATCCTGCCATCTGTAACAAGCTGGTGCAGTGCAAGCCTGGCAACTTCTCTTCTTACAGGATCAAAAGCCGACAGAACAATAGCCTCTGGAGTATCATCAACAATGATCTCAACTCCTGTAGCAGCCTCAAGTGCCCTTATGTTTCGTCCTTCACGACCAATGATACGGCCTTTCATCTCATCCGACTCAATATGAAATACAGTAACTGCATTCTCAATGGCATTTTCTGCTGCAACTCTCTGTATAGTCTGAATTACTATTCGCTTTGCCTCTTTGTTGGCAGTCATCTTTGCTTCATCGAGAATCTCATTTATGTAAGACAAGGCTCCTGTTTTAGCTTCCTCTTTAAGAGACTCGATAAGATGATTTTTTGCTTCTTCGGCAGAAAAACCTGATATTGCCTCAAGTTGTTCCACCTGCTGGCGATGCAGCTTATCAAGCTCCTCCGACTTTTTATCGATTAAATCAAGCTGTGAGGTAAGATTTTCCTTGATGGCTTCAGCTTCATTTTTCTTTCTTTGAGTTTCTTCAATTTTTTGGGAAAGCGACAGCTCTTTCTGTTTGATCCTGTTTTCAGCCTGGCTTATCCGGTTATTCTTTTCATTGATTACTTTCTCATGCTCTGTTTTAAGCTGAAGAAATCTCTCCTTAGCCTGGAGTATCTTTTCCTTTCGTATAACTTCAGCTTCGGCTTCAGCCTCGTTAATAATTTTATTGCTTTTCTTTTTCAGTGCAAGCTGCCATATAAGGTAGGATGCTCCGAATCCTATAACAAGTGCCGATAATCCCAGGATTATCAGCAGCCCGTTAGTCATAGTGCCTATTATTAAATCCATTACTCTCTGTATTAAATATATATATAAAAAACCCGCAAAGTTCCTCCAGATTTTATAAAACCCCATGTCTGCATGGCTGGAGCTACTAATACAGTTTGAACTTCCACCGTCCCGAGTATTCGGGATCCCGACGTCCCGAAAAATCGGGACGGGGTGAGGCCTGTCCTAGCCATACTAAGGTCGCTCCAAAGTTTTAACTGTTGAGTTTCAAAAATGAATGAAGAAACAATGCGGGCACTTATTTTTTCTATTTAAAAGAACGCTGTTACTCTTTTGTCTCAATAACAGAATCAATCTTCTGTATCAATTCCTTCAAAGCATCGGGAAGATAGTCTTTCTCAAGCTTTTCTTCTTCCTCGTTGAGTTTGATCACGTACTGCAGGGCAGCCATTGCCAAAAAAT
>DATFLA010000234.1:0-4590 GCA_035268305.1 Bacteroidales bacterium
AAAAGCAGAGACACATCAAAATGATTGTCACTGCTTTTTATATTTGTACAAAATGTACTTTTCTAATAGTGAATACTGATCGTACATCAAAATCTCTTCAAAAAGTATTGATTATCCCTAACATAGTTGTTACTTGAGTGAAAAAATACTGTCATCCATCGGGATGTTTACCTCTACCTTATTGAACTCTATCGTGAAGTCCATACCGTTTGCCGAGGTAGTAGTCTTCATGGGAAGGAAGACGCCGTCATTGTCTTTATAATCTGTCATGTACGAGTCGGCTGTCATACTCATACCTCCCTGGTTTATTATAGTGGAGGTTTTCAGAAGGAGATAAGAGTCTTTATCTATGAAAAGATCAAGCTTGTTACCACCGTCAAGGGTAGCCTGTAGCTTAAAAGCTGGTTTGCCGTTAACATTATCATCTCCAACGAGTGTTAGCTTGCCTTCCTTAAGGTAGTTTGCCAGGTAATCTGTGAAAAGATTATTGTTCTCTGCCTGGTTCACCTGTTCCGGCGTCATTTCAACGGGCTCGGATGAACCTGTCATTGGATTTATTGAATAACCTTTTGTTCCGTCGAAAGCTGATACCATTTCCTGTCCGTTAAAGTTCGTTACGGTTTTGATCTTGTCAGGCTTTTTCATCCATAGTTCCATTGGCATCTCCATTCCCATCATCGACATCTTTCCTGTAATCTTAATAGTGGAAAGAGCTGATATCTGGTCGTGCTTATTGGCAGCAGAGTACTTTTTTACGATTTCCTCAAGCGACTGGGCATTAATTGATGTGACCAGTAATATACCGGCCAACACTGTTACAAGTTTCTTCATTTTTTTCAGGTGTTTGTTAAAGTGATTAAAAGGAATTTATTGTTTTTCTCAAAGCAACGAGTTTCTTTAGTAAATTTTCCATATCTGTCAGTCTGAGCATGTTTGCTCCGTCCGATTTAGCTACAGATGGATCCGGGTGTGTCTCTATAAAAATACCATCGGCTCCCACACTTATTGCAGCTTTGCCTATTGTTTCAATCATTTCGGGGTTGCCTCCAGAAACACCGGTGTCCTGGTTCGGTTGCTGCAGCGAGTGGGTAATGTCCATAATTACAGGGCATCCGGTTTGCTTCATCAGGGGTATATTCCTGAAGTCAACTACCAGATCCTGGTATCCGAACATATTCCCCCTGTCTGTAAGCATTATATTATTGTTTCCTGCATCTTTTACCTTCTCCACAGCAAATTTCATTGATGGACCCGAAAGGAATTGCCCCTTCTTTATATTGACCCATTTTCCTGTTTTTGCAGCAGCCGTTAAAAGATCCGTCTGCCTGCACAGGAAAGCAGGAATCTGCAGTATATCAACGTATTTAGCAGCCATGGCTGCTTCGTCAGGATTATGAATATCCGTTATAACGGGTACAGAATATTTATCTCTCACAGAGGCCAGTATTTCCAGGGCCTTTATGTCTCCTATACCAGAAAAAGAGTCGCTCTTTGACCTGTTTGCTTTCCTGTATGACGATTTGAATACAAAAGGAATACTGTACCTTTCAGAAAGGACTGAAAGGTGATAGGCTGTCTCATCCACTATCTCCCTGCTTTCTATAACACAGGGACCCGCAATTAACAGGAAATTTCCTGATCCTTTAAATTTTATTCCCGGAATATCTATCACAGCTTTTGACATATATCTAACAAAATTATAAAAATAAATGATATTGTTAATTCCTAGGTTGTGATTTTATTGTTATTTATATAAGAGATTGAATATTAATAAATTAATACAATTTACATTTGTTTTGTCACGGGTTCTCCGGAAAGGCTATACGACATTATTCCTTATCATAATCATAGATATCTTTCCACATGCCTGACAGTTTTTTCCTGAGCTCTTCCTCCCTTATATTGGAGCCGGGTTCATAAAAGATGTTACCCTTCAGTTCATCGGGCAGGAAGACATCTTTTACAAAGTTTCCGGAATAGCTGTGAGCATATTTATAATTTTTTCCATAACCTATATCTTTCATCAGGCTTGTCGGGGCATTCCTTATATGAAGAGGAACAGGCAGATCACCTGTTTTGCGGACTTTTTCAATTGCATTTTCAACAGCCATATAGGCTGAATTGCTTTTTGGTGAAGTCGCCAGGTAGACTGCGGCTTCCGATAATATGATCCTCGATTCAGGCCATCCAATTACATTAACTGCCTCGAAGCAGGCGCGGGCAAGTAATAGAGCATTGGGATTGGCAAGACCTATGTCTTCTGCAGCAAGTATAAGCATTCTCCTTGCAATAAACCTGGGATCCTCGCCACCTTCGACCATACGTGCAAGCCAATAAACGGCTGCATTCGGATCGCTTCCTCTTAATGACTTTATAAAAGCGGATATTATATCATAATGTTTCTCTCCGTTTTTGTCATACATAGCGAGGTTCTTCTGTACCTGCCTGAGTACCTTTTCATTATTGATGATTATCTTATTATCTGATCCTTCAACAGGTTCGGCGTTTACCACAAGCTCCAGGGCATTGTACAGCTTCCTGGCATCTCCTCCTGAAATACGCAGCAGAGCTTCATATTCCTCAATTATAATATTTAAGCCAGAGAGTTCAGTGTCTTTTTGGAGAGCATTGTCAATAAGGCTGATCAGCTCCTCTGAGCTAAGAGGATTCATTATATATACCTGGCATCTGGAAAGGAGAGGAGAGATTACCTCAAAACTGGGATTTTCGGTTGTGGCTCCTATAAGTGTTATGACACCCTGTTCCACGGCACTGAGTAATGAGTCCTGCTGACTTTTATTGAACCTGTGGATCTCATCAATAAAAAGGATGGGGTTTGGATGGTCAAAGAATTGCTGTTTTTTTGCCTTTTCTATAGTTTCTCTGACTTCTTTTACTCCGGAGTGAACAGCACTAAGGGAGAAAAATGGCCTCTTCAGTGTATTTGCAATTATCCCTGCAATAGTTGTTTTGCCTACACCCGGTGGTCCCCATAATATAAAGGAAGGAATATTACCGGATTCTATAAGTTTTCTTAGTACAGCATCCTTCCCGACGAGATGCTTCTGACCGCAGAATTCATCAAGTCCCTTTGGCCTAAGCCTTTCCGCAAGTGGTTGGTTGACCGGCATAGTAAAAATCTTTGCGTAAAAGTAATAAAACTATCCTTCAAACATTAATTAATTATATGACATCCCAGTATTTAATTAATAAGATATATTATATATCGCTTGTTTTAATTATAATTGTATCCGCCTATCCGATTTTTAAATTTATGTTATGAACAGGGTCATATTATTTTCAATTCTTTTTTGCCTTTTAAGCAGCTGCTCCGGCAATAATGCAGATACACATACCGGCATTAGGCAGGGAAGAGGGATTGTGGCGGACAGTGGTATGGTTGTATCGGCTCATCCTGCTGCTTCCCTGGCAGGTGTTAAAGTTCTGAAATCGGGAGGTAATGCAGTGGATGCTGCTGTTGCTACAGGCTTTGCGCTGGCTGTTTGTTATCCGGAGGCAGGAAATATCGGTGGAGGCGGATTTATGCTTATAAGGCTCACAAATGGGCAAACGGAAATGATCGATTTCAGGGAGAAGGCACCTCTTGAAGCCAGCCGTAACATGTACCTCGATAAATCGGGAAATGTTATAAAAGGGTTAAGTACGGATACGGGCCTTGCTTCAGGTGTCCCGGGTTCGGTAGACGGGCTGCTTAAAGCACAGTCGAAATATGGCGGTCTGCCTCTAAGTGAGGTTATTCAGCCTGCAATTGATCTGGCAGAAAACGGGTTTATAATCACACAGGAACAGGCCAAGGGACTTAACAGGAACAGGAAGAAATTTATGGAAAGGAATCCGTCGGGCTCTGCCTTTGTAAGGGATTCATTATGGCATGCCGGCGATACACTTGTTCAGAAGGAACTGGCAGAGACACTTAAGTTAATAAGGGACTATGGCAGGGATGGCTTCTATGCCGGTAAAACAGCTGATCTGATAGTTGACCGGATGAACAGGGTTAAAGGTATTATAACAAAAGAGGATCTCAAAAAATATGCTTCCGTGTTGAGGGAACCTTTAAAGACATCATACCGGGGATATGGAATAATTACAGTACCTCCACCATCGGGAGGAGGCATTACACTTATTCAACTTCTTGGGATGACAGAGCCCTATCCTGTTAAAGAATGGGGATTTCATTCCGCAAAAACGATTCATCTTATGGTGGAGGCTGAACGAAGGGCTTTTGCTGACAGGTCGGAATATTCCGGCGACCCGGATTTTGTAAAGATCCCGGTATCTGAACTCACAAGCAAAGGCTACCTGGAAAAAAGGATGAGTACATTCGATGAGAATAAGGCATCATTGTCAGCTGACATCAGACCCGGTGTGATTTCCGGATATGAAAGTACCGAAACAACTCATTACTCAGTTGTAGATCATGACGGCAATGCAGTCTCCGTTACAACAACATTAAACGGATCTTTTGGCAACAGCATCGTTATCGATGGTGCCGGTTTCCTGCTTAACAACGAAATGGACGATTTCTCAATAAAACCGGGATTTCCCAATATGTACGGACTTGTGGGGGGG
>DATFLA010000235.1:0-2812 GCA_035268305.1 Bacteroidales bacterium
TGAATTATAAAGGTAAGATACAGCCACCAGAAAATGAAATTAAAAGAACACATGGTATTGTATGATGTCCTGGTAAAATGAATGAGACACAATATGCATTTTTACTAATCTCCAGAGCGGGATAATACATATTTACCTTACATTTGATACCCTTTACAGACAAATACTGAATTGAAACATAACTTTCTATGGATGCTGAAATAACAATTATAGGTGCCGGCGTCATCGGACTGGCTATTGCCACGGAATTATCACATAGTAACAGTGATGTATTCCTGATAGAAAGACACCCGGTCTTCGGCCAGGAAACAAGCAGCAGGAACAGTGAAGTAATACATGCCGGTATCTATTATACTAAAGGGAGTCTTAAATCTAGACTCTGTGTGGAGGGAAAGGCATTACTTTATGATTTTTGCAAGAGATACGATGTTCCTTATAATAATTGCGGCAAGCTCATAGTTGCAACTTCCGAAGAAGAAATCGCTGTTTTGGAAGGCATAGAGAAAACAGCACGTAATAATGGTGTTCTGGACCTTGAACTGATAGATAAGGACAGGATCTCTGAAATGGAGCCTGACATTTATGCTGTGAAAGCTATATACTCGCCCTCTACGGGAATTGTTGATTCACACTCACTCATGAAGCAGCTGGAGACAAACACCCTGAACAATGGCGGACAGATCGTTTATGGAAGCGAAGTAAAGGGCATAAGAAAGACAGTAGGCGGATATGAAGTCACATTACTTGACAGCGACAACAGGGCATTCACATTCACTTCGCGGATTATTGTCAATTCAGCAGGATTAAGCTCCGACAAGATATCGGAGATGGCCGGCATGAATGATGAAAAACTGAGGATATTGTTTTGCAAGGGTGAATATTTCCGTATCAAGCCACCAAAAAACAAGCTCGTTCACAGGCTGATATACCCGATGCCACATGTCAATATGGAAGGAATAGGAATACACACAACAATCGATATGGCAGGAGGTGTAAAGCTGGGACCCGATGTCAGGTATCTCGACTCAAACGTCTTTGACTACAAAGTAACACCTTCCAAACAGGACAGATTCTTCAGATCGGCCAAAAAGTTCCTGCCTTTCCTCGAATATAATGACCTTTCACCCGAGATGGCAGGAATACGCCCCAAGATACAGAAGCCCGGTGAAAAACTGAGGGATTTTTATATTGAAGAGGAAAGTAAAAGAGGCAATCCCGGTTTCATAAATCTTATTGGCATGGAGTCACCCGGGTTAACCTCATGCCTGGCAATAGCAGGGTATGTAAGAGAACTAATTGAAAAGATACCCGGGCCACACTAAAAGGGCTTCAGATAAGTGCATATTCGAAACTGGTATATATCTCACTGGTAAAAACCATGCTATTGTTTTATTTTACTTTTCAGGATAGCCTGTAAGTCCGACATTTCATCCCTGTACCTTGCAGCCTCTATAAAATCAAGCTCAGCAGCTGCTTTCTCCATATTTTTCCTGGCTTTCGCAATCGCTTTTTCAAGAGCTTCCGCCGACATATACTTAACAACCGGGTCTGCTGCAACATCCGGTTTATCCGGTTCTACATAAGCCTTTAGCTTAACACCTGTTTTACCGAGACCTGATAAGATGGAGCCTGTTCTTTTAACTATCTGTGCCGGGGTAATTCCCATCTCTTCATTATATTTCAGCTGTTTGGCTCTTCTCCTGTTTGTCTCATCAATAGTCTGCTGCATGCTGCCCGTAATATTATCTGCATACATAATAACTTTGCCGTTGAGGTTTCTGGCGGCACGTCCTGCTGTCTGGGTAAGTGACCGTGATGAGCGGAGGAAACCTTCCTTGTCAGCATCAAGTATGGCAACAAGAGAGACTTCGGGAAGATCAAGACCCTCCCTTAGCAGGTTCACACCAACAAGCACATCAATTGTACCTGAACGCAGTCCTTCCATTATCTCTATCCGTTCCAGAGTATCAATATCGGAATGAATATAGCCGCACCTTATGTTGTACCTTATAAGATAGGAAGACAGCTCTTCAGCCATCCTCTTTGTAATTGTGGTCACCAGGGTTCTTTCCCCTTTCCCGGCACGTTGCCTTATTTCAGTCATCAGGTCATCAATCTGGTTCAGACTCGGACGTATCTCTATAGGAGGATCCAATAAGCCAGTCGGACGTATCACCTGGTCAACAAAGACACCTTCGCTTTTTTCCAGCTCATAATCAGCCGGAGTAGCACTTACATAAATTGTCTGACCGGTAAGTGACTCGAATTCTTCAATCCTCATTGGCCTGTTGTCAAGAGCAGCCGGAAGGCGGAAACCATATTCCACGAGTGTCTGTTTTCTGGAGTGATCGCCTCCGTACATTGCCCGGATCTGTGGAATGCTTACATGACTTTCATCGATTACAGTAATAAAATTATCCGGGAAATAGTCGAGAAGGCAGAAAGGTCTTGTTCCTGATTTTCTCCCGTCAAAATACCTCGAATAGTTTTCAATACCGCTGCAATATCCTAGTTCCTTGATCATTTCCAGGTCATAGAGCACTCTCTGTTCAAGACGCTTAGCTTCTTCTCTCTTCCCTGAATCATTGAAGTGTGCCACCTGGCGAAACATATCATCCTGTATTTCATGAATAGCGGAATTTATCCTGTCTCTTGTTGTGACAAAGATATTAGCAGGATAAATTACATATTCATTAAGTAACTCTATCCTGTTTCCGTTAAGCGGATCAAAACTGTGTATCTCCTCTATTTCGTCACCAAAAAAAACAACTCTTATAGCAATATCAGCATAAGCAGGGAAAATGTCCACGGT
>DATFLA010000236.1:0-2880 GCA_035268305.1 Bacteroidales bacterium
GTAGGTTCGTTGCATGCAACGAACCTACCAAAGGAATTTTTTCGGATTTATTAATTATAACGATCCCATGTATATGATCAGGCATAATAATGAATTCATCAATGGATACATTTATGAAATGTCCAGGTATCTCATGCCAACATATATATGCAATATTACCTATTTCTGATAATTTCATTTCACCATTCAATATCCTTCCAAACCATTCTACCCTATCTGCGGTACATATAGTAACAAAATATTTCCCCGGTAGTGAATAATCACGTCCGGGATATCGTAAAGAATTACGATTTCTTCTTTTTCTATAAAATGGATACATAACTATTTGCAGCGATCATTACAAATATAGGCATTATGATTATTTTTTTCACTGTCTTATTCTCGATCGATGTCAATTTTTACCCTGCAGTGTTAGGCTAGTTGCATGCAACCCACCTAAAATTATCCCCGGGAAAATTTTGAAATCAAATTCTAATGTCGTATGTTTGCGACATTAGGAATAAAACCATGAACAAATCAGAACATTTTGATGAATCCCTTCAGGATCTTGCCAGGTTTGCAAAAGTACTCTCTCATCCGGCCCGACTGGCTATCCTGAGATATCTTGCTGAAACGAAATCATGCATTTCAGGTGATATATCAGATTTCCTGCCTCTTGGGCGGACAACTGTCTCTCAGCATCTTAAGGAACTCAGAAACCTTGGATTAATAGAAGGGGAGATTGATGGACTAAAAATTAATTACTGTCTTGACTGCAGGAAGATTACAAAATATCTTCAGTTGTTTGACTTTTTCTTTACAGAGATTAAGACCCGGGAACCGGAATGTTAATCCTTTATTGGCAGCTATGGATTTTTGAAATGACATAAGATTTAACATTGTTTACAAGAGATGACAACCAAATATATAACAGGTAATATTAAAGTAAATGACCTGGTGGTTCCCCGGGTATCAACCTCATTGACGTTCCCGGATTTCCTGGGAGCGGTGATGGTCAGATGGGGATTCAGGCGTGACAGGTATATGGTAAGCCCCGGACTGTATGCCATAGGGACTCCGGGTCCCGGCTCAGATGTGTTCGTCACTGCCAGCTATAAGCTTACTTTTGATCATCTGCGCAGGAATTTGCAGGGAATTGACGGATGGCTGCTGGTACTTGATACCAGGGGAGTCAATGTCTGGTGTGCTGCCGGGAAGGGCACTTTTGGTACCGATGAGCTGATTAAACAGATAAAATCAGTATCTCTCAGCCGTATAGTGATGCATAAAAGAATAATCCTGCCGCAGCTGGGAGCTACAGGAGTGGCTGCACACAAGGTTAAGTCAGAAACCGGTTTCAATGTTCATTACGGACCTGTCAGGTCTGCGGACATAAAAAGTTATATTAATGCAGGGTATCATGCTGATAAGGAAATGAGGAAGGTAAAGTTCGGATTAGCAGACAGGGTAAAGCTTATTCCAAATGATTTCCTGTATGGAAAATATTACCTTCTGGGGGCAATGTTAATAGTTTTCCTCTTGTCCGGAAGTAGTAAAAGTGGCATATCCTACAACAATTTTTCAGGTCAGGGAATGCCTGCCTTAATGATAGTGTTTCTTGCATATTTTGCAGGAATAGTCGTAACTCCCGTGTTGCTTCCTTACCTGCCGGGGCATTATTTTTCATTGAAGGGATTTTTCTCCGGGATGCTTGTATTTATTGGCTACCTTATTTTTACTTCATTAAAAAATGATCTCCTTATTGTATTATCCTGGTTATTTATTACCGGTGCCCTTTCATCTTTTACCGCTATGAATTTCACAGGTTCTTCAACCTTTACATCCCTGTCGGGAGTCAAAAAGGAAATGAAATTGTTTGTACCATTACAGGCAGGTTTTGCAGTAATTGGAATAATTCTGAATGTAATCGGGAAACTAAATTAAAATTACATGAAAGATCTTGTTTATTTACCTGACGTTGTAACCCTGGAGCTATGTGAAGATACATGTAATGGGTGCGGAATGTGCATAAAGGTATGTCCTCATGACGTATTTGAACTATCCTCGAAAAAGGCTCATATTGCGAGAAGAGATTATTGTATGGAATGCGGTGCATGTGCAATAAACTGTCCTGTCAGTGCCATTTCGGTAAAATCGGGAGTCGGATGTGCTGCCGGAATCATCAGTGGTTATATAAGGAATTCAGAGCCTTCCTGCGGGTGTTCGGGTTCAAAATCAAATTGTTGTTAGGATTATGAGTGAAGTGAAGGTTTACAATGTAATCGATAATGCCGGGTTGCCGGATGTAAATCTGGAAAACTGTTTATCACCGGGGTCCTAATCTGATATGATTTCCCTCCTTACAAGTTCGATGCCGTTATCCTTACCCATGTTCCTGCTGTATTTCTTTTCCTCCTTATTGTTCCAATGCTCCATTACGCCAAGACTCGATACGGATGTATTGGTGCGCTCAGGATCATACCTGGTTCCTGAAGGAGGATTCCCTGCCTGTGCTGCTTCGAAAAGATACTGGTCACTGAATGCCATGTCTGGCGCTTCAGGGAATTCAGATCTGAGGAAATCCAATCCAACCGCATCAATAGCAACAGGATCCTGCGATGCAAAGAGACTACAGGGCCAGTTATCATTAAACGGGGGCATATTCCACCTGGGACCAGGTACTCCGTTAACCAGCCTGCATCCATAAATGCCATCAATAAGAAACAACATGGTTTTTTGACCAAGATCCTTGTGTGCCATAAAATCCACAAAAGTGAGATATTGTGGCTTACCATCCCTGTCGGGATTGAAATTGTCATGGGCATTCTTCCGCCAGTCATTATAGATGCTTGTTACTCCATACCAGTTCTTTGCGCAAAGTGTAACACCCTGGCCCACATG
>DATFLA010000237.1:0-2127 GCA_035268305.1 Bacteroidales bacterium
ATGCCGTTGATGAATTATCCGCCGCTCCGTTTGAAAGGTTCCCCTTAAATGATATATCTGTTGCCACGAAATGGGGGTCCCTGCTGTTGACCCTGCCCTTTTTAAGGGAATAACTGACTTCAATGTGAGGATTTCGTCCGGGCGACAGATGGCCTTTTATTGTACACTTGGCAGAAAGGATCCCGGATGGATCATAGTCTGCCACTATATCACGATATTTCTGTGGCAGGTACCGGCTTATCCTGGCCGCATCTATCTTGTCGCCTGTTATTGAAAGATCCAGGATATTCCCTTTTAACACTGATCCCCTTATATCAAAGTCGTAGTCATTTGTTGAAATGGTTCCCCTGCTGAATGAGACACCGTTACTGTTACTCTGCATCGCCAGGTTTATATCTGACATAACCGGACCGTTTATTGTTGTTTTGCCCAGCACAAAACGGTCCATATCACATTTGGCCAGGGCAAAAAAGTCAATATTGTCTGCATTGATCCTGCTTTTCAGTCTTCCGCTTTTCACCGTGCCGTTAATGATAAGGTCCGCCTGCCTGTTGTCGTAACAGGCCTTAATATTGCGCACATTTATTTTTTCAAGGTCTATAGTCAGATCCTGTTCACTTTTCCCGGAACTCTTTCCTGAAATATTCCAGTTAACAAGACCGTCCTTATCGGTATACAGGTTTAACCTTCCGTTTCGTGCGTAAATACTTTCTATTGTATAATTGCTCCTGATTATGTCGGTTAACCTGAATTCAACTGACAGACCGGCTGCCGCAAGCAGGGTATCTGTTTTTATGCTGTGAAGCGAAGAGGCTTTAAAGCTGTCGGAGGAATGGACGAGTACACCCTTCAGTTCAAGTGAGGCCCTGGGGAACCTTCTTAAGAAGGATAGTTTAAGGGATTTGTACTCGAATTTTGTGGAGATGCTGTTACTGAGTGATTTAAGAACTATATCAGCAACCTTATCCTGCAATAACAATGATGCAGAGAAAAGGAATAAAGAAACGGCTAAAACAAGAATAACAGCCAGTTTAGATATTTTTAAAACAAGCTTCATAAGTATTAAAACTCTCAACCTGTTAATATACGGCGGACAAAGTTAATTTATTATTCTCTGATCAGAAAAGATATATCATCTGTTACATCGTATTCAGCATGTATGTATCCTTTTCTGAATACCCTCATTTTTCTTTCTCCCTTTAAACGGAGTTTTCCGTCTTCAAGCAATAGCATTGAACCTTCCCTCAAACCGACAACATACATTTCGGGGTTTGCTGTAATGAACTCTTCAATTCTTTGTTCCCTTGTTTCCCCGGCATGGCCCTCAGGATGAATGTCAGTATAATGGGGATTTATCTGGAAGGGTACCAGGTTAAGGGCCCCGAAGCTGCCCGGGAAAGCCACGGGCATATCATTTGTTGTCATTATGGTAGGACAGGCCAAGTTGGATCCTGCACTCCATCCTATATACGGGATACCTTCTAGCACTTTATTCCTGACTGCTTCCAGGATATTGTTTTCCCTCATCATCTTAAGCAAAATAAAGGTGTTCCCGCCACCAACAACTATCGCAGCGGCCTCTTCTACCGCTGCGACAGGGTCCTTGTAACGGTGTATGGAAATAATATCATGACCTGCTTCAATGAACCTCTCTTTTACTTTTTCCTCATACGCATCAAATGAAAAGGTAACTGCGGCATATGGTATAAAAAGCGCCCTTACGGGTTCCTGTCCGAGGAATTCCCTTATATCATTTTGGGGATATTTAAGGTATGGTTCTCCTGCATTTGTTGAGTTGCTGATAAGTAATAGTCTCATAAGTAATATTTTATATTTATGCCGATTGACTGAAAATGCTTCTCTTTTCTGTCGCTATGAAGCTTAATATTTCCGGCTGGTTAATGTAAAGACTTGATCCTGTGGTTTCCAGGATTGTTATTTACAGTAAAGGTATGAAAGGTATTATTAAACACATCGATCAGAAGTATTTTACCTGCAATAACATTTCCTGTACCTGTTATCATTTTGATAACCTCATTCGCCATATAAGCGCCGGTTATACCAGGCAGGGCACCAAAAAGGCCAACTTCGACAGGGGCTGGATTTTTATATTTTTTTTCTTTTTTT
>DATFLA010000238.1:0-13752 GCA_035268305.1 Bacteroidales bacterium
TATACCATGTTTCCCACATCTCCCTTCCGTATATTCCCTTAAGGGTAATGGCTTTAAAGATAATATCACTCCATGGTACCTCGAAATCGGAAGGAAGGATACCTAGAAGTGAGATACTTGAACCATTGTACATATTTTCAAGCATTTCCACAAAGGCTTTTGGTGAACCCGACATCTCAAGACCTATGTCGAAGCCTCTCATTCCAAGCTTTTTAACTGCGTCGGATATTTTTTCTCCCTTAGAAGGATTCACTGTAAGGGTAGCACCCATTTTCCTGGCTATCTCCAGTCTCTTTTCGCTCAGGTCGCTTGCAACGATGAACCTGGCTCCTGCAAATTTTGCTATTGCTACAGCCATGCTTCCTATAAGACCGGAGCCGGTGATAAGTACATCTTCTCCCAGAAGGGGAAATGACAGAGCAGTATGAGTGGCATTACCGAAGGGATCCATTATAGCGGCCCACTCATCAGGGATCCTGTTATCGAGTGGAATTACATTTGTAGCCGGTATCTTAACATATTCTGCAAAAGCACCATCGATATTAACTCCTATACCAACTGTATTCTCACATACATGTTCTTTTCCCCGTCTGCAGTTACGGCAATGACCACATGCTATATGACCTTCACCGGTTACCCTGTCGCCGATCTTCAGGTTCTTTACTCCTTCACCCATTTTTTCTATATAGCCCATATATTCATGGCCTATTGTCATAGGTGTCTTAATAGTCTTTTGAGCCCATTTATCCCACTCATAAATGTGCAGATCGGTACCGCAGATTGCAGATTTTTTAACCTTTATTATTACATCGTTCAGTCCGGGTTCAGGAACAGGAACTTCTTCCATCCAAAGCCCTTTTTCTGGTCTGGCTTTTACAAGAGCTTTCATCTTCTTCATAAAATCCTTATTTATTTATACACTTTTTAGTGACCTTTTTAAATGGGTAATAAGACCGGCACAACTTTTTAAAGCTATAGTCTTAATATTCTACTGCTAAATTAATACAATTCCGTTGAGGAAAACCTGATTTTATACATCTCCTGATCATATATACCAATCAACAAAACGAACCCGCCTGTCAAAGCCTGTATTTTTACCTGCCAGCTTCCGGCATTCAGCAGGATTTAGCAGGATTCCTTCCTCTTTTGAAACACCCCGGGAGCTAAATATGTTCTTTTTAAGAAATAATAAAAAGGAATTTACGTATAACAACTTTATATTGTTTTTAATTGTATCTTTTTCAAATGTTGACACTGTTATCTATCTTTTAAACTAAGAGACTTGAAGAGTACTGACATACCAAAAACATTTTTCAAGGGCAAGCGTGCAAAACGGGTACTTAATATCTCTCTTGTGCTGTTACTGCTGTTGTCTTTACAATACCTGAAAACAGATATATTTTTTAAGGAGAAAAATACACCTTTCTCAGGTGATTTTTTTTATAATCCTTACAAATACTATTCAATCAACACCCTGAAAGCCAATTTTCATTCTCATTCAAAGGCATGGCTTCATCTTACAAGCGGATCGCAAAAGCCGGAAGAAGTATATAAATTTTATAAAAGTCATGGCTACGACATTGTCAGCTTGTCCAACTACCAGAAAATCACTGTTGATAGTCTTGTGCATGATTACATCCCTGTTTATGAGCATGGTCATAATATCGGGAAATCTCATCAGCTTATTTTCAACAGCTGTAAGACAATATTCTTTGATTTTCCGGTGGTACTGGGATATAATAACAGGCAGCAGGTAATAAATAAGCTGAGAGAAGGAGGGGGTCTTATAGCTCTTGCTCATCCCGGTCTGTTTTTAGGCTACGGGAAAAGGGTTATGAAGTATCTCAAAGGATATGATTTTATTGAGGTCTTCAATACTTTTGCAATATCTGACGGGATATGGGATGCCGCGCTTACAGGTGGATATCCTGCATGGATTCTTGCCGGTGATGATTGTCACGATATAAATAACCCGGAGCTATGCCTTAATTGCTGGAACAGGATAAGCTCAATAGGACGAAGCCGGGATGATGTAATTACCGCACTCAAAGATGGTTGTTCTTATGGTGTCATGAATATGAACCACAAGGAGTTAAATTACCTCGACTCATGCTTAGTCAGGCAAGGGACTATTAATGTATATTTCCGCAATAAGGCTGACCGGATTTCTTTTATTGCAGATAATGGCAGTGTTAAAAAAGAGGTAATCAACAGCGCCACAGCATCATATAAAATAACACAGGAGGATTCGTACGTCAGGGTTTCTGCAAGGAATGGGACAGAAATGATTTTTCTCAATCCTGTTGTACGGTACGATGGAATAGGGCTCAATCACAACAATGGAAGTATACGTTTAAATTACCTGCTGACTATCCTGGTAAGGATTATAGTTATCATTGAATGTCTGGCAATTATCTTATTCCTGTTGCTAAAAAAAGGTGTACTGAACAGGTTGTTCCATAATTTCAGAACAGTTTCTGTATTTAAAAAATTATGACTTCCAGTGTACTGGTGGACCTGCCGATACCGGCATGTAATCCGATCAATGAGCATCCGGTCAATAAATCACAGCGTTTGTATATCTTTGCAGTAATTTAAGAAATATTATTACATGAAAAAAGTCAGAGTACGTTTTGCTCCCAGTCCGACAGGTCCGTTGCACATTGGCGGTGTAAGGACTGCTCTTTATAATTATCTGTTTGCAAAGAAGAACAATGGTACTTTTATATTACGCATTGAAGACACGGACCGGACCCGGTTCGTGGAAGGAGCAGAGGAATACATAATGGATTCGCTTAAGTGGTGCGGGATAGCTATAGACGAAGGCATAAGGGAAGGCGGGGACTACGGACCCTACAGGCAGAGTGACAGGAAAGACATATACAGGCAATATGCAGACACCCTGGTAAGCAAAGGATTTGCATATTATGCTTTCGACACGGCGGAAGATCTTGACAGCTTAAGAAAGGAAAGTGAAAAAGAAGGAAAAACATTCATTTATAATTCTGAGAACCGGAGCATGCTTAATAACTCTCTTTCGGTTGAAGAAAGTGTGTGGAAGAAGAAGATCGCCGGTGGAGAGCCCTATGTCGTAAGGTTCAGGATGCCGGAAAATGAAGAAGTATCTTTCTCTGACCTGATAAGGGGTGATATGGTTGTTAATACAAATACTCTTGATGATAAGGTACTTTATAAATCGGATGGCATGCCCACCTATCATCTTGCTCATTTTGTCGATGATCATCTGATGGAGATAACACATGTTATCAGGGGAGAGGAATGGCTTCCATCACTTCCCCTGCATATATTGTTATACAGGGCTATGGGATGGGAAGAGCCTCTTTTTGCTCATCTGCCCCTGCTGCTGAAGCCCGATGGTAAAGGGAAGCTAAGTAAACGCGATGGGGACAGGATGGGTTTTCCTGTTTTCCCTCTTTACTGGCCTTTCGGAGAAACGGCTAAGGGATACCGCGAAGAAGGATATTATCCGGAAGCTTTTGTCAATATGATAGCCTTCCTTGGATGGAACCCGGGAACTGAGCAGGAGATATTCTCAATGGATGAGCTTATCGATAGCTTCTCTCTTGACAGAGTAGGTAAATCCGGATCCCGGTTCGATCCAGACAAGGCAAAATGGTTCAACCATCAGTATCTTCAAAAGAAAACAAATAATGAGCTGGCTCTTGAATTCAGGGAGGTGCTCAGGGCAAAGGGCTTACATTATGATGTTGTAAGAATTGAGATTCTTATAACTCTGGTGAAGGAAAGGCTGAGTTTTGTAAGAGAGATATGGGGCCAGACGGATTTCTTTTTTATTGCTCCTGAAACTTATGACCCACAGGTAATACAAAAAAGATGGAAGGATGATTCCCCGAAAATTCTGAAAGAGCTTGCCGAAGAACTGGAAAAGCTTGCGGATTTCTCAACGCTGGCAGTTGAAACGGCCGTAAAAGGCTGGATAGAGGATCGCGGATATAACACCGGTGCAGTGATGAATGTTTTCAGGCTAGTTATTGTCGGGGCTTCAAGGGGGCCCCATATGTTCGATATTGTAAGCTGGATCGGGAAGGAAGAGACACTTGACAGGATATACGCAGGAATACGAAAAATTGGGAATAAGGAATCATGAGCACTCCTCAGGCCGGGGACTATATAAATATTCATACTCACGGATCTGTTCCTGTAGAAGGGATCTTTTCTGTTGAAAACCTGATGATGCATGAGAATATCATTTCAGGAGAAAAGGACAGGACAGCCTTTTCGTGCGGGATACATCCCTGGTATATTAACGGTAACAACTACAGGGATCTTCTGAACTCATTGTCGGATATAGCCCGTAATCCCAGTGTTATTGCCATCGGTGAATGCGGATTTGACAGGCTGCGTGGCCCGGATATGGATCTTCAGCGCAGGGTTTTTGAAGAACAGGTTAAGATAGCCATGGAATATTCGAAGCCGGTGATAATACATTGTGTAAGATCGTGGGGTGAGCTGCTTGCATCGCATAAAAGGATGAATCCGTCATTACCCTGGATGGTTCATGGATTCAGGAGAAAGACGGAGCTGGCAGAGCAATTGTTATCAGGAAACATGTACCTCTCTTTCTGGTTTGATTTTGTCATCAGAAACGAAGCGACAGATCTGCTGAGGAGGATCCCTCTTGACAGGATATTTCTTGAGACTGATGGTGCTGATGTGGACATAAGGGATATTTATCATAAGGTATCGGCCGACCTGGGAATGACTGTTGACAGGCTGAAATCGGTGATAATGAAGAATTATAAAGCGTTTTTTAACCTTTAAAACCTTATCCTTCCTGATAACTATCGGGACTTCCTCAGTGGAGATAAATGGCTGCGGATTATAAACAATTGGATTATTTTAAAATGGCAGAGGAGTGGCTTATACGGACAGAGATGTTGTTGGGAGAGGAAAACCTTCAGAAATTGGGGCAAGCGCATGTTCTTGTCGTTGGTCTCGGGGGTGTAGGTTCGTGGGCTGCGGAAATGATATGCAGGGCAGGTGCAGGGTCAATGACAATTGTTGATGGAGACACAGTTCACCCGTCGAACAGGAACAGGCAGCTGCCGGCCCTGAGGAGTACTGAGGGACTTCCCAAGGCGGAAGTGATGGCTGCACGGCTGCGAGATATAAATCCTGGTATTAAGCTGACAGTTATAAATGAATACCTGCGCGATGAAAGAATGGTGGAGATACTTGACCGGCGATTTGATTTTGTTGTAGATGCTATAGATACCCTGTCTCCCAAGATATTTCTAATATATCACTCCATGCAACGAAAATATCCTCTTGTCAGTTCAATGGGTGCAGGAGGAAAATTCGCACCGGAAAAGATCTCTGTAAGCGATATATCGAAGACAACAAACTGTTCCCTGGCCAGGATACTCAGGAAACGCCTGCATCGCCTGGGGATAAGGGAGGGATTTACTGCAGTTTATTCTCCCGAAGAAATTGACAAAACAAAAGTTATTCCGGTTACTGGGGAGGTTAATAAAGCCTCTGTGGTTGGCACAATGTCATATATGCCTGCAGCTTTCGGACTGGCTTGTGCTTCTGTGGTAATTCGCGGACTGACGGGTGTGCCGATAGCCTGATTTCTCCCTTACTCGGTCTTTGTCGGTTGATCTGCTATAAATTAATTCATCATCTGAGTAAAACAGGTATCAGGGGAACGGATAATGGACCTATATCTCATATTAAGACACCACCGGCATATAAATTACAACATCTGGTCAAAAAATACTAGGAAATAAACAAATTAATAATATAATTAGCAGAGGGAAATTCCTTTACGTTATTTAAAGGCCACAAAGATATTTTACTGAGCAGTCGGCATGACTAAAGTCAGAGATACCTGCATTGACCGGTAATTGAACGACTCATTACAATTAACCTATTGTTTTAATTAATGATCAAAAAGATGAAAAAAGCAGTTCTTGTTTTTATTGTGGCATCTTTTTTCCAGGTGCTGTGTTTCTCCCAGGACATAATCACATTAAAAACCGGTGAGCAGATACGCTCCAGGATTATAGAAGTAGGAAAGACTGATGTACGTTACAGGAAGTTAGATAACCTTACCGGTCCGGTTTATGTGACATCCAAATCCGATATAGCGGGGATTAAGTATGAAAATGGTTCTGTAGATACTTTTAATGGCAAAACTGTTGCCCAGGGAGCACCGGAATTAACATCTACGCCCGGGAGAACAGTTAACACTGCAAATCCGTCGGGTTCTGCAGAGAATAGCAGAAAGACTGTTACGGTAGGATTTTCTGGAATTTATCCCTCTGGTGTATGGCCATCCACTGCACTTACCAATATGGGAACTGCGTCGTATCTTAAAGATTATGGTCATACTTTGAAGAGGTACGGTATGGGGGTAATTATCCAGGCTGATATTGCAAAGAATTTCAGTCTCTTTTTTGATGGCAATATATATGACTACAATATCCTCTTGGCAAAGCAGGGAGAGACTGTTCAGTCGGCATGGACAGAGGCTGAAGGTGCCACGCACTGGGATGAGCCAGGTGCACCTCAAACTCTGGTAGTTAATAATCTGCCTACAGATGTTCATTTTGATATGTCAACAAGCGGATTAAGGCTTGGCGCCAAATACTCTGTTGGAAACGGGAGAGTCAGACCCTGGGGAGGTGCTGCATTCGGCATATATAGCTGGACTGTTAACTACTTTAACGGCGATAAGACAAAAACCTACGGGAAAGATACCGGTTATACAACCGGGTTTACATTCCTGCTGGGGATTGATTTTGAAATTATGCAGGGTATATTCATAACTCCTTTTGCCGATCTTGCTGCTCCTCCCGTCAACTACCATATCGACAAGTTGTTTTATGATCAGTGGAGCATTGACTATGAGGCTCCTGTAATGGGAACAAGCAGGTTCGGCCTCACAATTTCGTTTGATGCCGGTCCGAAAAAGAAAGCAAACTAGATTATTATTGCCGGGTTATTAAAATGCAGGCTGCGAAAACATGCTTTATAGTTTTTTAATAATCCTGTCGGAATGGGAAAGATTTATTCTTAACTTTCCTCTGTATTCAAATTAGTCTAAGTAATGCCGTTTGAAATGAAATCCGGTAAAGAGAAGCTAAATGTTAATATCTTCATCCTTCTGCTGGCAGTTATTAACGTAATAATACATCTGCTTGTAATTAACAACCTTGGGTACCACAGGGATGAATTGCTGTACTTTTCCCTGGGGCTGCATCCTTCGACAGGATATGAAACAGTTCCTCCCATGATAGGCTGGATAGCCTGGCTCATGCATCATCTTTTCGGGTTTTCCCTTTTTGCTGTAAGGATATTTCCGGCCCTGATGGGCGGAGTAATGGTTTTCCTTGTTTCGGCAATAGCCAGGGAATTGGGAGGAGGATCCTATGCTCGTGTTCTTGCAGCCATGGCACTTATGATAAGCGGTATATCACTCCGTACATTTGAACTTTTCCAGCCTGTACATATTGACCTGTTTTTCTGGACTATTCTTTTTTATGTAATCCTGCGTTATGTAAATACGGGTTCAGGACGTTACCTCGTGCTGATTGGAGTGGTTGGTGGACTTTCTCTTCTTAATAAATACCTGATTGGAGTATTGTTTATAAGCCTTCTTGCTGTAATACCTTTTACTTCATACCGGAAAATTTTCGCAGACAGGAAATTCTGGATCGGACTGATATTGGGTCTTTTAATATTTATCCCAAACCTTGTCTGGCAGTTCACCCATCACCTTCCGGTCTTCCATCATCTTTCCGAACTGGAAAGGACACAACTTGTTAATGTTGACCGTAAGGGTTTCCTCTTCGATCAACTGATGATGCCTGGCCTGGCATCATTCGTGTCTGTGGCAGGTATAATCTGGCTCCTGACTGTGAAATCAGCCGCCAGGTACAGGTTTCTTGGCTTTGTTTCTCTGCTTGTAGTTGGTATTCTTTTTCTTCTGAAAGGGAAGAGTTATTATACGATAGGTATCTTCCCCCTTCTTTTTGCCGCCGGAGCTGTTTCATGGAGTTATGTGTTCAAAAAAAGTTATACAAGGGCATTATTCTTAGCTGCTCTTGTTGGTCTGACAATTCCTATAATACCTATGTCACTTCCTGTATGTAAACCTGAATGCCTTGTCAGGTATTTCAGTAATGTGGAAAAGAAGTACGGATTTAATTCGATAAGACGGTTTGAAGACGGTTCAATACATTCTTTACCCCAGGATTATGCTGATATGCTGGGATGGCGTGAGCTGACGCGCATTACGGCAAAAGCATGGGACATGATACCGGATAAGAAGGCAGCTTTCATCTATTGTGAGAATTATGGTCAGGCCGGGGCTATAACTGTTATAGGACGAAAATACGGATTACCTGAAGCTGTAAGCTTCAATGAGAGTTTTATCTACTGGATACCCCGACAATTCGATCCTGACATAAAATATTTTATTTACATCAACAATGAACTTGGGAAAGATGTAAAAGCAATATTCAAAAAAGTAATTCTTGTTGGGAAGATAACAAATCCTTATGCACGGGAATTCGGTACGCAGGTTTACCTTTGCGGGGACCCGACAGGGAGCTTTAATGCTTTCTGGACTGCACGCCTTGAGAAGCTCAAGACAGAATGATCCTTATTCATCTGCTGTAATTTACATATTCCTTTGGTCAGCACATTATTATTTCGTAAATTTTAGTATTTCTGATCAGGTCGGTTCGAACAAGAATAAATTGTCAGTATGATGAAGGTGTTAATAATGTCGGTTCTGGTTATTCTCTCTTTAATGCTCAGGGGCCAGTCAGTACTCGACGACTATATAAGGTATGGGCTGGATAATAATCTTGCTCTGCAACAGAAACAGTCGGGCTATGAAAAGAGTATTGAAGCACTGAGAGAGGCAAGGGGACTTTTTTATCCCGGGCTCAGTTTCAATGCACGTTATACCCTGTCTGACGGAGGACGTACTATAGAGTTCCCGGTAGGTGATTTTCTGAATCCTGTTTATTCGACTCTAAACAGCCTGCTTGCAACTGATGTTTTTCCACATGTCGGCAACCAGGAAATTAAATTTTTACGTCCACATGAACAGGAAACTAAATTCAGACTCCTGCAACCGGTTGTAAATCCCGGTATATATTATAATTCCAGGATTAAAAAAGAACTTACTCTTTTTAATGAGGAAGATATCAACCAGTACCGGCGTGAGCTCACGGCAGAAATAAAAAAGGCCTGGTATAATGTAGCAATGTCGGAAGAGTTATTATCGATGCTGAGGGATACAAGGCAACTTCTGACTGAGAACATAAGGGTTAACAGGAAGCTTGTTGATAACGATAAAGTTACAAAAGACTATCTTTATCGTTCAGAGACTGAGTTAAGCAAGTTTGACCAGGAGCTTCAGGAAGCTGAGAACAGGAGAAAAACTGCATGTGCCTATTTCAATTTCCTTCTTAACAAGCCTCTTTCCGACTCTGTTATAATAACAAAACCCGATACCCTTCCCCTGTTATCAGGCTATACGGGCAACTACTCTGATATTGCATTAAGTAACAGGGAGGAGTTAAAAAAAATTTCCAGCTACATAAATATAAAAAATATGCAAATGAGTCTTGACCGATCGGGAGCAATACCCGAAATGTATGTTGCTGTCGATTATGGAATCCAGGGAGTGGATTACAGGCTGAATAGGGACCAGGAATATATTCAGGCTTCAGCTATCCTTTCATGGAACCTTTTTTCAGGATTCAGGAACAGGGCAAAGATAAAACAGTCGATAATTGACAGGGAGATGGCAGACAGACAGTTGGAAGAAGCCAGGAAACAGATTGAGTTACAGGTAATTAATACTATGAATGATCTGCTAACGGCCGAAAAGGGAATAGCTGCGGCAAAGGCTCGTTTACGAAGTGCCCGTGAGGGTTTCAGACTCGTTAAGAGGAGATACGAGGAAGGACAGGCAAATATGATTGAGTTTATCGATGCACGAACAACGCTCACCCAGGCAGAGGAGAACTTAATAATTTCAAGATTCACATATCTTTCATCTTTTGCAGAATTTGAAAAGGTAACGGCTGTCAATACTAATGAATAAAACCGGGGCGATTATGAAAAATACTGTTATCATGCTTTTTACAACAGTCTTCTTAACCGTTTCCTGCACTAATAATAATCCACAACAGAGCAAAGATGAATCGGTCAGGGTCAGAGTTACAGGGATTCAGGCGGGGGCTATCAGTATACCGGTACATTCTTCCGGGATACTTGCTCCCAGCCAGGAGATTAAACTGTCTTTTAAAACGGGCGGTCTGGTAGCCGGTATAACTGTAAAAGAAGGGCAGAAAGTGAAAAAGGGAGACATCCTTGCCTCACTGAACCTATCGGAGATCAGGGCAAAGGCCGGGCAGGCTGGAGATGCCTATGACAAGGCGCTTAGGGATTACAATCGTGCTAAGAACCTGTACAGCGACAGCGTGGTCACACTGGAGCAGGAGCAGAATGCATTTACTGCCCTTAATGTGGCAAAGTCAAATCTCGATATTGCGGGGTTCAATCTTAAACACTCGGAGATATCAGCTCCCGATGACGGGATAATAATGAAGCAACTTGTAAAGGAGAATGAAATGGTGTCTGCAGGATATCCGGTGTTCCTTTTCGGTTCATCGGGGAAGCACTGGAGAATAAAATGCGGCGTCGCCGACAGGGATGTTGTGAGGATCAATAAAGGTGATACGGCATGGGTTACTTTCGATGCATGGCCTGGTGTCAGATTTAAAGCTGTAGTGAGCCTTATCGGAGGTATGTCGAACCCATACACAGGAACATATGATACTGAGCTTCTTCTTGTCAACCCATCGGGATACAGGTTGGTTTCAGGATTTATAGGGAATGTTGATATATATCCATCTGCCAGGGCATTTTCAACTCTTGTCCCTGTGGGCTCCCTTATTGAAGCGGATGGTGATCATGCTTATGTCTTTGTTGTAAATGGCTCACAAACAGCGGGTAAGGTAAAAGTAAAGATAGAATCTGTTATAGATACCCTGGTGGCTGTGAAAGGTATTCCGGAAGGGATAACAAGAATTGTTACAGATGGGGCTGCATACCTGAAAGACGGAGATAAGGTTAAAGTAGTGAATTAATTACAGATATTATGGAGCTAATAGTATAAATGTGATAATGCTATGAAAATATCGGATCTGGCAGTACGTAATTATCAGTTTACAATTGTTGTTTTTCTTCTTCTGATAGCATTGGGGGTGTATTCTTTTTTAAAGATACCACAGGCTGAAGATCCGGAGTTCCCGATTTCAAAATTTCCGATAATAGCAGTTTATCCCGGGGCTTCACCTGTCGATATGGAACAGCTGGTAGTGGATAAGGTTGAAGAGAGTCTGAATGAGCTTGAAGACATTGTCAGTATCGTTACTGAAATTAAAGATGGTGTTGCCGTAATAGTAATAGAATTTAATGCTGATACTGATCCGGATAAGAAATTTGATGAGATTGAGAGACAGCTGAATTCAATAAAATCATCACTCCCGTCAGAATTATACAGTATTGAGGCCCTGAAGATACTTGCGGGAAATACAAATATTGTTCAGAGTGCCCTGGTCGGAGATAAATCGGATTACGAGGAACTCAGGAAATATGCTGAAGAGTTAAAGGATGAAGTCTCTTCTGTTCCCGGGGTGAAAAAGGCACAGGTTATGGCTTATCCGGAAAAGGAACTGAAAATATCTGTTAACCTTCCAAAGATGGCTGGTCTTAATATAACCCTCAATCAGGTTGTTGGAGCAATACAAAGTGAAAATGCAAATATCCCTGGAGGAAGTATTGATATAGGTCCACGTAAATTCAATATTAAGACCAGTGGTAACTATTCGGATCTTGAGGAGGTGAGGAATACGATAGTGGGTTCAAATGCTGGGCAGGTGGTGCATCTGAAAGATATTGCCGATATATACTGGAGTGATGCTGATCTTACATATTTCGGGAGGTATAACGGAGAAAAGGCAATTTTCCTTGTTGCCAATATGAAGGAAAAACAGAACATACACGAGGTAAGGAACAATATTTACAGTGTTTATGATTCTTTTGCTGAGAAGCTTCCCCGCGGATTACGTATCGAAAAGGGTTTCGATCAGTCACAGAACGTTAAAAGTAAGCTTGGAAGACTCGAGAAGGATTTTCTGTTTGCTTTTTTCCTTGTACTTATTACACTACTTCCTCTGGGACTAAGGGCTTCAGGCATTGTAATGATTTCCATTCCCCTGTCATTAATGATAGGAATAACAGGATTGTATTTAGTCGGGTTCAGTATCAACCAGCTGACAATTGTGGGTGCAGTTATCTCCCTGGGTCTTCTTGTTGATGACTCAATAGTGGTGGTTGAAAATATCTCGCGATGGATAAGAGGAGGATCAAGTCCGTATGACGCGGCAGTTAATGCAACAAACCAGATAAGCACTGCTGTTATGGGTTGTACTGCGACACTTATCCTGGCTTTTCTTCCACTGATGTTTCTCCCCGGTATGGCAGGAAAATATACAAGGTCTCTTCCTGCCTCGGTCACCTTCATAGTAATAGGATCCCTGTTGGTTGCATTAACAATTATACCTTTTATCTCCAGTCATATTTTCAGGGGTAATGTTGATCCGCGCGGTAATATTGTCCTCCGGGGATTGCATAAGGCTATTGACTTTACATATGGAAGGGCATTGCAATGGGTGCTTGCAAATCCGGGTACAACAGTAATTGTTGCCGCAGTTTTATTCATGTCATCCTTATTTTTTGTAAGGCTTATAGGCGTAAGTCTTTTTCCCAAAGCGGGCATGCCTCAGTTCCTTATTACCGTTGAGACGCCGAGAGGAAGCAGCCTGGGCGAAACAGACAGGGCAGTAAAGTTTGTTGAATCGGTTCTGGCAGGGAATAAAGAGGTTAAATACTACATGTCCAATATTGGAAAGGGGAACCCGATGATATATTATAACTCCTTCCAGAAGAGCGAACAGACTTCTCTCGGAGAGGTTATGTGTGAAGTAGATCGTGAGATTCTGCCCGATATAGAGCAATTCCTTGATAACCTCAGGGATACTCTGAATACATATCCTAATGCAAGGATGTATGTAAAGGAATTTGAAAACGGCATGCCGATAGATGCAGCAATAGCAATGAGACTGGTAGGGAAAAATCTCGATTCAATAAAATATTATACCACTAAAATTGAAGATATTTTCAGAAATACCGATGGCACAACGTATATCAGGAATCCATTAAGCCAGTCGCTTACGGATATTAGGGTGCTTGTAAACAGTGAAAAAGCCGGGTTATTGGGAGTCCCTTCCGTTGAGACAGACAAAACAATACGACTTGCTCTTGCAGGTTTTGTTGCAGGAAAATACAGAGATTCCCAGGGTAAAGAGTATTCAATAGACGTCCGTTTACCGGAAGACAGTGAAGAAAAGCTGAAAATACTTGACAGGATTTTCATTACATCTCTTTCCGGTGCCCAGGTACCTCTTTCTCAGCTGGCCAGGATTGAATTCGTTAATTCACCAACACTTATTCAGCATTATAATTCCGACCGTTCTATGACAGTTTCCTCCGCAGTGCTTACCGGTTATAATACCGACAGGGTTACAAAAGACATTCTTGAGAAAGTAGGCAAGCTAAGACTGCCGGAAGGTTTTACGATCATACCCGGTGGTGAGATAGAAAGCAGGAGAGAAAGCT
>DATFLA010000239.1:0-4009 GCA_035268305.1 Bacteroidales bacterium
TCAGGGCACACCAGGCAGGATCGCACCAGCGTAAAGGCTGGGAAGAATTTACCGACAGGGTGATAAGGATAATAAATGATGAAAAGGAACATATTGTATTCTTCCTTTGGGGCGCTTATGCACAAAGGAAGGGTGAAACGATCGACAGGTCAAAACACCTTGTTCTGGAGTCTGTTCACCCTTCGCCCCTGTCAGCATCCCGTGGATTTTTCGGGAACAGGCATTTCAGTCGTTGTAATGAATATCTAATAGCCAATAGTATTCAGCCCATTAACTGGCAATAATAGTACCAGACATATTAAAGAGCCTCCATTACTGCCAGAGCTGACCTGAATACTCTTTCAATATCCTCATAATTTTCAAAGCCAACCGATAATCTTATCATACCGGGTTCCTGGTATTTTTCACCCCAAACAGCTTCCACAGGCATAAGAATTGTCCTGGAATCGCCAAGTGTAGGTATCAGTTTAATGGCAGGAGAAACTTTTTCGATGAAGATATCTCTGCGCCTTCTTTTTTCATCACCATCTTTTCCTGAAAAGTCAAATGTGATCATTGCTCCCCAGCCTTTATCTGCGAAAAGCATCTTCGCTTCGTCATGTGTGGCATGGCTTTCAAGCCCCGGGAACCATACTTTAGCGATGCTGGTGTCATTATCAAGGAATGCAGCAAGCTTAGCTGCATTATTACACTGTCGTTCGAACCGCAATTCAAACGACTGGATTTGTGTCTGAAGCCTGTATGCATCATCAGGTGATAACATATGTCCGACAAATTTCCTGTATTCAAGTGCCTGTTTCAGCAGCCCTGTATCATTTCCGCATATTACACCGGCTGTAAGGTTACCATGACCTGAAAAATACTTGGTAACACTGTGTATCACAGCATCGACGCCATCTCTAAGCGGTTTATAGAGCCAAGGGGTGGCAAAGGTATTGTCGATAATGACCCTGGAACCGTATTTATGGGCTATTTCTACCACCCTTCGTACATCAGGTACTATAAGCATGGGATTCGAAACCGATTCAATATAAACAAGTTCTGGTCTGAGCTTTTCCATCTCATTGTCAAGCAGGGAAAGATTATATTTTCCATCTTCCGGAGTAAAGGAATGAATATCAAGTCCTCTCCTTCTCTTTAAAACAGAATCAATATACGAAATAGTACCACCATATATCTCTGTAAAGAACAGCCATGGTCTTACTTCCCTGCCATGCTGAAAGACAGATAGTATTGTGTCTATGGCACTCATTCCAGACTGTGTCAGAATCGCCCAAGACGATTCCTCCAGAGCCATAATCTCATCCTCAGCAGAAACAACATTAGGATTCCTGTAGCGTGAATAAATATATAACTCAGGTTCCCTTAAGTTTTCTGTTTCCTTTTTAAAGGCGTCAGCTGTAGTTTCTGCATTGTAAAGTTCAAAACCAGCGTCGCGGTAAACTGGCAGCCGTGAGCTGTTAATTTCTTTTCGTTTCATTTGAATATGTTATTTCATTATTTAAAATCATATCGTTGATATTTACAGGATTAAAATCGACATAGTATAAAATCCTGTCGATCAGTTCACCTGTAAAGAAGCTAATTATTACAACCTCGCTTATCACGAACCTCCCTGAGACCAGTATCACACCTGTTATCAGCAGAATGGCAAAACGCATAAAGCGCAGTCCGAAGTATGCCCCTGTATTCTTCAGTGAAGCCATATTATAAAACGAAGCTGAGAGCTTTAACAGGGCTATAAATGTGAAAGGTAATACATTCCGGGTCAGAAATGAGACCATAAGCAATGCAGACAAAAATGTCTGTCCTCCATGAAGAATTATTCTTCGGCTCCTGTCGGAAAAATAATATACGGCATCGATAAGTATCAACAATATCAATCCTGCAGCAGATGCTGCAAGCAAAACGGCAGGGATCCGTAATAGAACGGCAATAAAGGATAGGATTGCATAGATAATGAAAGCCGTAATCTCCCTGCTTAGAGGCGATGTTTTAATATTTAACGGGGCTTTCCATGCCCTTTCCGGGTGCCCCAGGTGAAGAAGAGAGATAAGTCCGGCAACTACTATTGCAGGAAAAAATATCCACTGATCCGGAAATGTTCCCTCAAAGAGAGATGTGATTACATATGAAACTGATAGGGTTACAATAAAAGAAAACAGCACAAGCACCCATATTCCTTTCAGATGTCTATCCCTCTGAGCTGCCGGTTTCATTTGAGAATGAAACAGTTCTCCAGGTACCACTGAAGGCCTGTTGCCATAATCTTTACCTGTAAATCTCAGCGAAGGTTCAAGTTTCTTATCGGGGAACCATGAAAAAATCTTTCTTTTTGCTTTATCGCTTATCTTCCCAAACGACAGGGCACCCGTGGGGCAGGCCGAAGCACATGCCGGTGCTCGGCCCTCAGCAAACCCATTATAGCATAAATGACACTTACTTATCGTACGTTTCCCATTATCAAATTCAGGAGCATCATAAGGGCAGTTCCACTGGCAATACTTACACCCCAGGCATTTAGTCTCATCTACAACAACAGCCCCGGTGAGGTCATGCCGGTAAATTGCACCTGACGGACACCCGTCAAGGCAGATCGCCTTCCCGCAGTGATTGCAGGCCATTGAAAGATTAACAACAGGAAGTTCAGGAAGCCGGGCAGCATTAAATATAAAGACTGAGCGCATGCTGTTCTGCCACCCGTTTTCAAGGATGCAGGCTGCACTGCAGGCTTTGCAGTCAACACATCTGTTGTGGTCGAATATAAAACCGTAATCCATACTCAGCCTGTTTTTTCTATTTCAACCATATTATCATGAAAGGCTGCTCCGTATCCCATATCAGTCTCTGTACCCTTGATGAGATAATTACCCCCACCTCCTTCATTCATCCAGATGCCATTGTGAAGTACTATCGTGCCTTCCTGCACACATGATGAGATCCTTACACGACCGGTAATTTCACCTTTATCGTTGAAGATTCTTATCAGATTACCGTCCCGGATATTTCTGGCAGCTGCATCTTTTGCCGATATCTCTGCTGCAGGATTTCCGGCGACCTTCTTAATTATTTGAAGGTTACCAAATTGTGAATGTATCCTGTTACCCTTATTAGGCGTCAGGAATGTCAGCGGGTATATTTTACCCGGAGTATCCATTATTAACGGCACATAGCCCGGAAGCGGAGAAACACCCCATCTCGATTCAGCTTCATGTGAGTAAAGTTCAATTTTACCAGAGGGTGTGTTATAAAGATTGTCACTCCATGCGATCTCCTGTAATCCCGGAGCAAGGACAGGACCATTTTTAAGATCATTAAGAGTAAGTGACGTGTAACCCCTTATCCTGTTCTCAAGCCACTTTTCAATATTTTCATCACCGGGTAAGGGAATAAAATCCTGATCGATTTTAAGTCCCATTCCCCGTGCCAGGTAGTAATATACCTCACTTTCTGTTTTAACTTCTCCCAGCTTTTGTAAAATAGCTGGTCTCAGCTGAACATAAGGTGACCAGTATGAGCTTATTACATCTGTTTGTTCAAACATATTTTTTGCAGGGAGAATAATATCAGCCATTTTGGCCGTATCAGTCATGAACTGATCCACAACAACGACGAAATCAAGTTTTTTAAATGCTTCTTTAACAGCATTTATATCAGGCGATTGAAGGACCGGATTACCTCTTTCAATATATGCTGCCTTAAGAACCGGATCAGTTGTCCCCAGGATATCTTCACCAAGCCTTGCTTTTGATATTGTTCTTCTGAAAGGCTTATCCTTATCTGCATCGGGATAAAGGCTAAGAGGTTCTTTTACATCATCAAACACATAACTTTGCAGGTTAGCATAATTAAAGCCTGCACCGCTTTTTCCTAAATTACCTGTGATGACCGCGAGTGATAGCAAAGACCTGATTGTCTGCCCCCCGTTACTGTGACGCTGAAGTCCGTAACCCGGTAGGAAAGTTACAGGTTTCTTCCCTCCTATCATCAGTGCAAGTTCCAGTATAGT
>DATFLA010000240.1:0-3884 GCA_035268305.1 Bacteroidales bacterium
ATCACTAACTCTTTGGCGGAGACAGAGAATACCTTCGGAAAAAATCTTATCCCATAATGAAGGATGCTGCAGAATTTTGTATCGACTGGCTTGTAAAAGATCCTCATACAGGCTATCTTGTATCGGGACCGTCGATTTCACCGGAGAACAGGTTTTATATTCCCGGGACAAAGAAGACAGCCTGTCTTGTAATGGGACCTACAATGGATCAGATGATAATACGCGACCTTCTGCAAAATACAATTCAGGCAAGCTCGGTCCTTGATACTGATAAGGTATTTCGTAAAAAGATGGAAAAAACACTCTCCAGACTGGCCCCCACAAATATAGGTTCAGATGGTCGTATTATGGAATGGCCCGTTGAGTTTGAAGAACCGGAACCCGGACACCGTCATATTTCCCACCTGTATGGCTTACACCCCGGGAACCAGATAACAGAGGATACTCCCGACCTGTTCAGGGCCGCCAGAAAGACTATTGACTACAGGCTTGCACACGGTGGAGGACATACCGGCTGGAGCCGTGCCTGGATAATCAATTTTTTCGCCCGTCTTAAAGATGGCGAGAAAGCATATGAAAATGTCCTTGCTCTTCTAAAAAAATCAACACTCAGCAACCTCTTTGACAACCATCCTCCCTTCCAGATCGACGGTAACTTCGGAGGAACAGCCGGGATAACCGAAATGCTCCTTCAGAGCCACACAGGACGGGTTGAACTGCTTCCTGCCCTACCATCAGCATGGCCGGATGGATTTATACACGGTATTGTGGCACGCGGTGGTTTTGTTATAGATATCGACTGGAAAAAAGGTGCTCCTGACAAAGTGAAGATATTATCCCGTAACGGGAACCCGCTGAGACTGTCATATAAGGAGAAAGAGATTTATCTTGAGAAAACAGCAAAAGGAAAAGTTTATATTTTCGGACCCGGCCTTAACAGGCAGAATTGACTTATCAGGAATGAATAATTTCAGCTCTACTATAAAAAAACCCGTACTCATTTTCCTGGGATTATTATTTACTCTTTCCCCGCTTTTCGCACAGTACAATCTGACCATAGAAATAGGCGGGCTAAGAAATAATCAAGGAAAAATTATGCTGCAGTTATTCGATATCAATAAGAATATTATAAAGCAGGATAGCGCATCAATATCCGGGCGGCATTGTTCAATAACTCTCACAGGACTGAATCCCGGGAAATATGCAGTAAGGTACTACCACGATGAGAATGAAAACGGAATCATGGAAACCAATTTTGTGGGAAAACCAGTTGAGGGATATGGCTTTTCAAACAATGTGACAGCTAAATTTGGTCCTCCTCCTTTCGAAAAATGGATTTTTAATCTCGACTCGGATAAAAAAATATTACTTAAACCCACTTATTAAATTATTCCGGAAAATTTTTACAAAAACCGGGACAAAAAGAAATTTTAGTAGTCTTTAGATTGTATAAAAACCTGAAACCATTATTAATATATGACAGGAGAAAGATCAGCCATAATTATTGGTGCGGGGATCGGCGGTATCGCTACGGCCGTATTCCTTGCAAAAGAAGGATATAAAGTAGATATCTACGAAAAGAATTCATCGCCGGGCGGACGTTGCAGTCAGATTATACGCGACGGGCACAGGTTTGACCTTGGTGCCACAATGCTTATGATGCCCGGCATCTATACAGATATCTTTTCCTCACTCGGTATACCTTTGTTTGAAAATGGGGATATTAAGCCACTGGACAACCTTTATAAGATCTATTTCGATAATAATGAAGCTCTTACATTCACAACCGACAGCGAAAAGATGAGAGAACAGCATGAAAAAGCAGAACCGGGCAGCTACGAAAAATCAAGGAAGTATGTTACTGACGGCTACGACATTTTTCAGACAGGAATGAATAAACTTATCGGACGCAATTTCTACAACATATTCCAGTTTGCCAACTTCAGGAATATAGGTATGCTTATCAGGCTGAAGACATATATATCGAATTACAGGTATGTAAAAAAATTCTTCCGCGATCCTCATCTCAGGATGGCCTATACTTTTCAGAATATTTACGTGGGACAAAGTCCATTCGATTCGCCTGCTCTTTTTTCAATGGTTCCTGCAGCCGAGCTTACAGAGGGCTCATTTTTCCCCGTTGGTGGTATGTTCACCATTGTTCAGAAACTGATTGGTGAAGCAGAAAAACATGGAGTGAGATTTCATTACAACATGCCGGTACAAAAAATAATTACGGGCCGGCGCAAAGCGGAAAGTATAATATTTGATGATGGCAATGAATGTAAAGCAGACATAATTGTTGCAAACGCCGACCTGCCTTATGTTTACCGCGAATTACTGCCTGACAGGCTTATGTCGGCCCGTATCGACAGGATGAAATATTCATGTTCAGCTATCTGTTATCACTGGGGGCTTGATAAGGTTTATCCTCAACTTGGGCATCACAGTGTTTTCCTTTCCGATGACTTCAGGGAAGGACTTAACAGGATCTTCCATGACAAGTCAGTAAGCAATACCCCCAGTTTCTATGTCCATGCCCCTGCAAGAACAGACAGTTCTGCTGCCCCTGAAAACCATGATACTTTGTCATTTATAGTCGGTGCCGGGCATGTCGACAGGAGAAAAAAACAGGACTGGGAAAGTCTTAAGGACAACACAAGGCAGGCCATAATAAAACGCCTCAGGAAGGCAGGTCTTGAAGATATAGAGGATCATATCAAATTTGAGATTTGCTATACCCCTGAAAGCTGGGAAAAAGCCTGTAACATAACAAGAGGCTCTGTCTTTGGAAGTCTTGGTCACAATATAATGCAAATGGGCTATTTTAGACCCCATAACAGGCATAATCGTTACAAAAATCTCTATTTTGTAGGGGGAAGTACTCATCCCGGTAACGGGATACCTAATGTTCTGTTGTCGGCAAAACTGACATCAGAAAGAATTTTGAATAATGTGTAACTTAAAATCAGATACCGTTAACTTATGAATGATCAAAGGGATACTTTCCTGGAAATATTCAATTCGATAGATTTCCAGAAAATAAAAGACCATCCCAATATCCTTATAGCAGCCAATTTCTGGGAACAGGACAGGTATTGTGCCGCAAAAACATGCTATAGATTCATGCGAGCTATCGATGATCTTATCGATAACTTCAAGGCAAAGAATAAAATAATCGATCCTGCAGAAAGGGTTGAATTCGTTACTGATGTTGAGCAATGGCTAAGGATGATAGTAATCTCTGAAGAATGCAATCCGATGCAAAAAGAGCTCGCTGAGACAATCGAAAGATTCCTGATCCCTCACTGGCCCATGGAAGCTTTTGCCAATGCAATGATTTATGATATAAACAATGACGGTTTCCCCACACTGGAATCATTTCTGCAATATTCAGGAGGGGCATCGGTGGCACCTGCGTCTATCTTTGTTCACCTGAATGGCCTGAGAAATAATAATGGCTCCTATTACCCGCCTGCCTTCGATGTGAAATGGGCAGCAACACCATGCGCCGTGTTCAGTTACCTTGTACATATTATCCGCGATTTCCGGAAAGATCAGCTTAATAACCTAAGCTACTTTGCCGATGATCTTATCAGTAAACATCGTCTTACCAGGCAGGACCTGAGAGAATTTGCAGAAGGCAGACCGGTGAACGTTGATTTTCGGAATCTCATAAGTGAATACAGGAATCTTGCAGATGAATACCGGGCACAGACATACCAGGTTATCAAAGAGATCAGACCTCTCCTTAAGCCAAGATACCAGTTAAGTCTTGAAATAATTTTTAACCTGTACCTGATGGTCTTCGAAAGAATTGATATCAGGCATGGCAGCTTCTCCACTGAAGAGCTTAATCCCACTCCTGAAGAGACAAAGGAAAG
>DATFLA010000241.1:0-3341 GCA_035268305.1 Bacteroidales bacterium
CTGCGTCGGTAGTATAGAGAATTAGGCCTTTTTGCCCTACGGCAGTGCCCATATTAACATTCGTGAAAGAAACATCAGTTAGCCAATCCTGTACATTGCCTGACTGAACTGACCAGTGCGCACCTCCGTCAGAAGTGTGAAGAATTCTACCATTCATTCCGACAATTGTACCGTTATTGTCACCGCCGGTGAAAAGTACCCACATTTACCGGTCTAAAAGGTACCACCCCAAAATCTACTCGGCATAATATCCCCCTTCCTCTATACTGTTAAAACAGAAGATAGTACAAGTAGCATCATAAAGACAACAAGTATGTAAGAGACTGCGGTTATTTGCGACTATCTTTTACACGGTAACTTTTTCCTTCTATTTTTATTACTTCACAATGATGTACCAGGCGGTCTATTACTGCACTTGCCAGAGATACATCGCCATTAAATATTTCATCCCATTGTTTGAATGGTTTGTTAGAAGTTATGATTACAGAGCCACTCTCGTAGCGGTTGCTAATTATCTGGAAGAGGAGATCTGTTCCTTGTTTGTCAACAGGCAGATATCCGAGCTCATCTATTACCAGAAGATCAAGTGCTATAAATTTCTTTATACACCTGAGCATTGAGTTGTCGCTAAGTGATGAGTTCAGCTCATTTATCAGATTCATAGCTGTGGTAAATCGGCATCTGTAATCATTTATACATCCCTGATATGTAAGAGCAGAGGCAATATAAGTTTTGCCTACTCCGGAAGGACCAAGTAATATTACATTGGTTTTCTGCCTGATAAAATTTAAGTTAAAAAGAGATTTAACCTGCTGGGAGTTTATCTTAGCCGGGAAGGTAAAATCAAATTCATCTATCGTCTTTATTACCTTTAAGGTTGAAGCTTTCAGAAGCTTTTTTATTCTGTGCTCTTGTCTGAAGGCAATTTCCTCATTAAGCAAATCGTTTAGAAAATCCTCATAGGTAGTATTGTTTTCTATTGCTTTTTGGATATGTTTATCAATATTGGCTGATGAGTTTGATAGCAGAAGCCTCTTCAGTGATTCTTTAAGCTTTTCATTCGGCATTGCCGTTATCCTCTTTATCTTCTCCCAAAGGGATGTCCGAATGGACTCCTTTGGAGGATTCCCAAAATAACGTATTTTCATTATCATATGATGAAAGATCATGAGCCTCTATTTCTATCTCAAGCAGTTCTTTTCTTTGAAGCAAATTAGTAAGACCAGCCGGATTCGGGGTTCCTGAACGCAGTAGTATGTTTTTAATAAATTCCCATCCGTAAGCCTTATATTCATTTGCCCTGGCAATAGCGCCTGCTGTTGCTGTTTTACCATAAATCTCTGCAAGCAATAATATTTTCTCTACGTGGAAATCCAGATTAGAAAGCTCCCGGTTGAGCCCCTCAAGATATTGCTTTGCCTCCGGGCATAGAGCAATAAATATTTCCCTCTGGCTATTCTGCCGGGCTTTCCTCTTTTGATTAAGAAGTTCCTTATAATGATCAGGATTTTTTATAACACAATGCTTATCATAACATCTGTTGTGTCTGGCTATTTCATCAGAGCTTATCTTACCTGCCTGCCGGACAGGCAGGTAGAACTTTATTATCCTTGTATATGCCTTAATGGTTATTATCTGGCCCGCGTATTCAGAAGGGACACTGTAGCGGTTCGTTTCAAATTTAACAAGACAGTCTTTACTTACGGTTTTTGCTTCTATCTCAGCATAATCATAACTCCTTCCTGCTAATGGCAGAAGGTGCTCTTTTTCTTCCGATAAAAAACAATCATAGGGGATTTTACGGCTAACAGAATGCTCCCTTTGGTTAGCTGTTTTATTCAGCCATATCATTGACTGTGATTTTATATGCTCAAAACTCCCCGACTTGTCGGGGTAATCATATTGATACCCGCTTATAAAATTATTCTTTACATACTGGATTGCCCGCTCTACTTTTCCTTTTTCATTTCCGGCTCTTATATTGCAAGCCTTTGGATTAAATCCATACCAGGCGGCAAAATCCAGGAACCCTCCGTTATATGTTATCTCCTTCCCATAACGGCTCTTTACCACATTCTTCAGGTTATCATATAAAATATTTTCAGGGACACCTCCGAAGTAATTAAATGCGTTAATATGGCAGCAGAGAAAACTGCTCATGTTCATAGATACTGTAAACTCTATGTAGAGATACCTGCTATAGGATAAGACCATGCAGAACATATATAATTTTCTCTTAAACACTCCGCATGATATCTCTCCGCAACAAGCCCAGTCTGCCTGTGCTTCACGTCCGGGAAGTGTTTCAATATTTAAGTATGCTTCATGCTGCCTCTTCCCCCGAAGCAGAAGAAGATAATCTCCAAGAATGGTTCTTTGCCCGGTATATCCAACCTCCTTTAATCGCTCAAGGATAAGAACATTGCTTATGGCTGGTTTTTCGCTTAGTATGTTTTTTATCTCATCACGATAAGGGTCTAGTTTTGATTTATATATTTTATTCTTTTGCTTTTCTTCCCTAAGCAAGCGCCGCACTGTCTTCCGGCTAACCCCTGTTTCCCTTGATATCTGAGTTATGCTCGCCTTACTTTGTTTGAATAAGAACCGTATATATCCTTGTTTATCCTTATCCATTTCCGGCTCCTTTAACTTTCTGCTCTCCATGGAGTGATTTATTTAAGAACTGACGGATTGACAGCCGGTCATGCTGAAGGAAGTCTTCCTCCCGGGTTAATAATTTCTCAGGTGAGTTAAGATTTTCTACCGGCTTATCCGGTAGTGATAATAACTGGAAGATTAGTCCGTTAAATGCTATCAATGACTTCCTTATCAGTCCATTCCGGGCTTCGATAAAATCATCAATACTTAATTCCAGAAGTGTTGACATCTTATCCTGACTATAGTAGGAAAGACCTTCCCGGTCACTTGCCAATACAAGTAAAAAGTAGATCAGCTTTTCATGCTGGCTTAAAGATAAGAAGTATCCGCCGGTTAAAAACCGGGTTGGGATAAATCCAAATCCACCTTCTATTTTTCTTATCCGCTTCGGTACAAGCAGCTCTTTTTTTACTACCATAGCTTGATTACTCCTTATGTTTTTCACTGTGCAGTTTATTGAAAAACTCTCCTGTAATCAATCGCGTCTACTTTTACAATCACCCTATAAATGCCGGATTCGGTAAGCTAAGAGCTTGTATTTGCTTCAGTTGCACCATTAACGTGTCTACTTTTACAATCTTTCCCAAGGGATCCTTGCGGAAGGAGGTCATTTCGTAAGTATTTGTTCTTGTTGTACTTAGAGCTAACGCGTCTACTTTTACAATCTTTTCTGCTTTTCCCTG
>DATFLA010000242.1:0-6181 GCA_035268305.1 Bacteroidales bacterium
AACCTTGGTAAGATCAAGAGTAGCGGTCTCGAAATGTCACTCACATATAATGTGCTGAATAAATCAGACTTTACTTACAGTACCACTCTTACACCTTCCTACATAATTGAAAACACACTTGTTTCTCTGTCAGGTACCTTCAACGGTGCTGATCTGCAGTACGGTGTTCAGGAACTCGGCGACATGGGATCACCCGGTCAGAACCAGACACCACTTATCCTCGTTGAAGAAGGTAAACCAATCGGCCAGCTTCTTACTTATGTATACGAAGGAATAGATGCAGACGGTAACTTCCTTTTCAAAGATGTTAACGGTGACGGACAGGTTGACGCATCCGACCGTACCGTGACAGGTAATGGTCTCCCGAACTTCCTGATTGGATGGGGCAACAACGTAACATATAAAAACTGGGATCTTAATGTATTCTTCCGCGGTGTATTCGGACACGACCTTATCAACTCCTTCCGTGGATTCTATGAAGTACCTGCTTATATTTCATCATACAACCTGCCGAAAACTGCTGCTGACATGCGTAATGCCAACGGACAGCTTCTGAAAGTTACATCAGGTACTCTTTCAAGTCTGTATGTTGAAAATGCCTCATTTGTTTCTCTGGACAACATGGCTCTCGGATATAACTTCAACTTACCAAAAAGCTCAGTGTTCAGCAAAATAAGGGTTTATGTAGCCGGTAACAACCTGTTCTACATTACCAAATACAAAGGTGTTGATCCTAACCCAAGGTATGTTGATGAGGCTAGAGATCTGGGAACATATAACAATCCTCTCTTACCTGGTATAGACAGGAGGAATACATGGTTCAGGACTAGATCATTCACCTTTGGTGCAAACATTGTATTTTAATCCTGAAAATGAATGAGACATGAAAACAAAAGAAAGAAATAATATGAAAAAATTACTATTCCGCTTACGATTTGTAGTGATTGTACTTATTGCCGTTGCTTTTGGCCAGTCATGTACTAATCTGGATGAAACGCTCTACAGTGAAGTTACGCCTGATAATTTCTTTAAAAGTGATGCTCAGTTCGTATCAGCACTTGGTGCTGCATATACACAGTTCGGAGGTTATGCTTCAGGCTCTGTTTTCAACATGCAGGAAGCAACAACTGACGAAATGGTGGTTCCTACAAGAGGTTCCGACTGGGATGACGGTGGAAACTGGAGAAGGCTCCACCTCCATTCATGGAAATTTGAAGATAATGACTTCGGTTCAGCATGGGACTTCTGCTTTGGTGGTGTTAACACAGCCAACAGGCTTATCTATCAGTTCCAGACTCTTTCAGATAATGGCCAGGTTGATGCCACTCAGGCTGCAACATATATCTCAGAGTTGAGGGCAGTTCGTGGATTCTTCTACTGGCAGCTTGTTGACCTTTATGGAAACGTTCCATGGGTTACTGATTTTGCAACTGCAGAAGCTACTCCTCCTACTGTTGACAGGGCAACCGTGTACAGCAACCTGGTTTCTGACCTTGAGGATGCAGTTCCACTACTTACACAGACTGTTGACGGTACAACATACGGACGTATGAACTACTATGCAGGTATGACACTTCTTGCAAAACTTTATCTGAATGCCGGCGTATATACCGGAACACCACAGTGGCAAAAGGTAATTGATGCCTGCGACGCAGTGATCAACTCAGGTAAATATTCACTTGAAAGTAATTACTTTACAAACTTCAATGCCAAGAATGAAGGCTCAAAGGAATTCATCTTTGCTATTCCTTATGACCAGATCTTCTTCCAGGGATTCAACCTCGACATGCAGACACTGCATTATGGCAGCCAGTATACTTATAATCTTACTGCCCAGCCATGGAACGGCTTCTGTACTCTTGAAGAGTTCTATAACTCATACAGCGACAATGACCTCAGGAAAGGTGACGTAGGTACTGTTGACGGACCTCAGGCAAGAAGAGGTAACTTCCTTGCAGGTTACCAGTGGACAGCAGCCGGAACTCAGGTAATTGACGATGGTGCTGATGCCGGCGACCCCGACGGCAAGCCTGTTAACTTTGGTAACATTGGTGACATGGTTGACGGACAGCCTGCTCCACAGATTAACGAACTTGGACCACAGGCATGGCGTCAGTCAGGTGTCAGGCTTGGAAAATGGGAGTTCGAGATGGGAGCTACTGATAACATGAACAATGACTTTGCAGTATTCCGTTACGCTGATGTTCTCCTTATGAAAGCTGAAGCAGAATTCCGTCTTGGCCATCCTGAACTTGCATTACCACTTGTTAACCAGATCAGGGAAAGAGCAGGTCTTAACGATCTTACAAGCCTTGATGGCCCTGTAAGCTTTGACATGACTGGTCCGAGTGTAACCGGTGGTGAACTGTTCAACGAATTAGGCCGTGAGATGTTTCTGGAACATAACAGGCGTCAGGACCTCATCCGTTGGGGATTCTGGAACAAAAACGACGAATGGGCTCTTCCATTCCATAACGTTGGTGATGTTCTGAAAACAGGTGATGCCAAACTTAACATCTTCCCGATAGGACGTGATAAATTATCAGCTAACCCGAATCTTGTACAAAACCCGGGTTACTAGTAATTATTAACGAATAAATTCTTTAAGAGAGCAAGCAATTATTATATTTGCTTGCTCTCTTTCTTTTTATGCAAGGTGAGAAAGACTATTACTAAACCGGCGATTCCAGAAAATGCGATATTTGAGGTTAAGAGATTTTTTTGCGGGGTTGATTCTGATATCTTATTCACTTGTTTCATGCAGCTCTTTTCATCCTGATCATGACAGAGAAAAATTGTTCTCCCTGCTTGACAGTAAAAGGACTCATATAGGATTTATTAATCAGCTGCACTACACCGAAGAGTATAATACCTATACATACAGGAACTTCTATAACGGGGCTGGTGTGGGACTGGGTGACTTCAACAATGACGGGCTGCCCGATATCTATTTCTGCGGTAACCTTACAGGAAACAAATTATATATCAACAAGGGGAATTTCGTATTCGAAGATGTTACAGAAAAAGCAGGTGTAGGTTGCGACAGTGTATGGTCAACCGGGGTGAGCATTGCTGATATCAATGGCGACGGATGGCTCGATATTTACATATGCAAGTCGGGAGCTACAGGAGGAAAACATCGGTATAACGAGCTCTTCATAAATAACGGCGACCTTACATTCACTGAAAAAGCCAGGGAATACGGTCTGGCTGATGTAGGATTATCAAATCATGCAGCTTTTTTTGACTACGACCGCGATGGTGATCTTGACTGCTACTTGTTAAATAATTCTTTCCAGTCTGTAAGTGATTTTGATCTTAAAGCCGGGGAAAGGGATATCAGGGATAAGCTGGGGGCCAACAAGCTTTATCGGAACGACAACGGACATTTTACCGATGTAAGCAAAGAAGCCGGGATATACGGCAGTAAAATAGGTTTTGGTCTTGGCGTTTGTGTTGGTGATGTAAACCGCGACGGGTGGCCCGATATATATATTTCCAACGATTTTTTTGAACGCGACTATCTATACATAAACAACAGGAACGGCACATTCACGGAAGCACTGGAAGATCAGATGAGGGAAATAAGTCTTGGAGCCATGGGCGGAGACATGGCAGATATTAATAATGATGCCTACCCTGAGATCTTTGCCACGGAAATGACGCCGGAAGGTAATGCCAGGCTTAAAACAAAAGCATTGTTTGAAAACTGGGAACAGTACCAGGATAAGGTAAGCAAGGATTATTATCACCAGTTTGCCCGTAATGTGCTCCAACTGAACAACAGGAACAATACTTTCAGTGAAATTGGCCGGCTGAGCGGTGTAAGTTATACCGACTGGAGCTGGGGAGCCCTCATTATGGACCTCGACAATGACGGTTGGAAGGATATCTTTGTTGCTAACGGAATATTCAAGGATCTTCTCGACAGGGATTACCTTGATATATATTCAAATCCGGCAATGATGAGATCAATGATAAAGACCGAGACACAAGCTATTCTAAAGCTAATTGATATGATGCCTTCGGTTAAAATACCAAACTATGCCTTTCATAATAACCACGATCTGACATTTACAAATTTTTCTCCACAATGGGGCCTTGATATCCCTTCATTTTCCAACGGGGCAGCATATGGTGACCTCGATAATGACGGTGACCTCGATCTTGTTGTTAACACTGTAAATATGCCTCCTCTTGTTTACAGGAACGAATTGAACAATATTTCTCAAATGAAATGGCTTGAAATAGGTTTGAAAGGTGTGGGGGAAAATACGGCAGCAATAGGTTCTGAGGTAACAATATATTATAATGGTAAGATAAACTATGCCGAGCAGATCCCGGCCAGGGGATTCCAGTCAAGCGTGGATAACAGGCTGCATTTCGGTCTTGATACATGCAGTATAGCCGATTCGGTTTCTGTCAACTGGCCCGACGGGAAATGCTCCGTCTATTATAATATTCCCGCTGACCAGATCATTACGCTGGATGAGAAGGAACCATCGAAATACTGTATAAAAAATACTAAGACAGTCGCCCCTGCCCTCTTCACTAAAATAGCAGGCCCTGAAGGCCTCAATTTCAGTCATAAGGAAAATAATTTTAATGATTTTGACAGGGACAGGTTATTATTTCAGATGATGTCTAATGAAGGACCTCATATAGCCAAAGGAGATGTTAATAACGACGGGCTGACTGACCTGTATTTCTGTGGAGCCAAAGACTCCCCGGGAGAACTGTATATACAAAATCGGAGAGGCAGCTTCAGAAAAGCTTCCGAACCTGCTTTTGAAAAGGACAGGGTCTCAGAGGATACCGATTGTGCATTTTTTGATGCAGACGGTGACGGCGACCAGGACTTATACGTAGCCAGTGGCGGCAATGAATTTCCTTTGAGCTCCTCTGCCCTGGCTGACAGGCTGTATATTAACGATGGAAAAGGACATTTTACACGAGCAGATCAGCTACTGCCCGCAGGGAAATATGAAAGTACAGCGTGTGTTAAGCCGGATGATTTTGATCATGACGGAGATATTGACCTGTTTGTAGGAATAAGATTGCACCCTTTTGAATATGGTGTCTCAGTGAATGGATATCTCCTCGAAAATGACGGTAAGGGCCACTTTACAAATTCAACGGCAAAAAGAGCCCCCGGACTCACCGGAACCGGTATGATCACTGACATGGCATGGGCCGATGTCGATAACGATGGTGATGATGATATTGTTATAGTCGGAGACTGGATGCCAGTTGAAATATTTATTAATGACAAAGGGATGTTCAGGGATGAGAGTGCAAAATTCGGTCTTAAAAACACGGAAGGGTGGTGGCACAAAATAACTGCATGTGACCTAAATGGTGATGGAAGGATCGATTTTGTTCTTGGTAACAACGGTCTTAACTCAAGGTTCAAAGCAACTGTAGATAAGCCTGTTACTATGTATGTCAACGATTTTGACATGAACGGAAGTGTTGAACAGATAATTTGTGAATACTTCGGGGATAAATCGTACCCTGTGGTTATGAAAAATGACCTTGTCAAACAAATTCCATCACTTGAAAGAAAATACAAGAAATTTGCCGATTACAAAGACGCAACCATTGATGACATTTTCTCTCCCGAGGTACTCAAAAGGACATTGAAAAAATACGCAAAGCAACTTAAGAGTTGCATAATGATGAATACCGACAGCGGAACTTTCAGGCTTGACCCCTTACCACTTGAAGCACAGTTTTCTCCTGTATATGGCATTGTAGCAAAAGATTTTGACAATGATGGCAAATGTGATATAATTATAGGTGGAAACCAATACAGGCAAAAGCCCGAAGTGGGAATAAATGATGCGAGTTACGGGCTCTTTTTAAAAAACAAAGGAAATGATATATTTGAGGCGGTTCCTGCTCCTGTTTCAGGAATATCAACAAAAGGAGAAATACGGGACTTTAAAGTAATCCATACAAGTAATAAAAACATTATTATTGTTGCAAGAAATAATGACAGTTTACAGTTTTATAAATACTGACAGAATATTATGAAGACAAGAAATTACTTATTAATCACTGTTCTGATCGCAGGATCAGTAATATCAGGTTGCTCACCACGATCGAGATACGACCGTATGCTTAAACGTGAACTTTCCAGCGGGGTACGGAATGATTCATTATTCATGCACCTGTACCT
>DATFLA010000243.1:0-2190 GCA_035268305.1 Bacteroidales bacterium
CATATTCAGAGATATCGACGATCCGCGGATTGTATGGATTGGTATGGACATGTCGGATGATTTGATAAAGCTGAACAGCATGATAATAACCGGTCTCCAGGAAACGGGCTTTCCTGTGGAGAAACGATCGTTCTCTCCTCATATAACAATTGGAAGGGTGAGGCGTAATTCAGGAGGGAGTAAGAAAATGTTTTCAGAGTTTCTCGATGATTACAGTAACACTGTTTTCCAATCAGTGTATGTTGACAGAATTATTCTTTACGAAAGTATACTTCTGCCTTCGGGCCCGGTATATAAGCCCTTACACATATTCAGCCTTTCATGACATGATTTCTCAAATTCTAAATTCCTTTGCCGCTAAGTATTATACCAAGTGTATGAAAGGCTATCCTGAAATCGAACCATAAAGACCTGTTGTCGAGGTAGTGGATATCGTATTCGAGACGCTGGATCATCTCATCCACATTTGTTGCATACCCGTATTTTACCTGTCCCCATGATGTTATTCCCGGTTTCACTTCCTGTAATCTCCGGTATTCAGGAGCTCTTTTTATTATTTGCTCAACAAAGTGTCTTTGTTCCGGCCTGGGGCCGATAAGCGACATCTCACCCTTAAGTACATTAATGAAATTTGGAATTTCATCGAACTTATGTTTCCTCATAAAATGACCAAGCGGTGTAATCCGGCTGTCGTTAATACCAGTGAGAAGCGACAGACCTTCTTCCTGTTCAGGAATCATCGACCTGAATTTATATATTGTGAATGTCCTGCCTGATCTCCCCATTCTTTCCTGCGAAAAAATTACAGGACCCTTACCCGAAAGCTTAATGGCAATACCTAATAAAATCGCAAGCGGGGAAAGGAGTATTGAAAATACAAGTGCCAGAAGATAACCTGTCGCTGTCTTTAGCATTTTTAGCACAAAGTCTGCTGAGTTCATAGGTTAAATATACAAAAGAAATGAGTATAATTTAAAGGCATTGCTGTTTCAAATTTTTATACTTTTGTGGCATTTAATATTCTCTCACAAATTTCAATGACAGACTCATTTGAAGCCAAGGGCAAACGTAAACGCCTGGTTGCGGAACTAAGGAAGAAAGGGATTGAAGATGAAGAGGTTCTAAGAGCAATTGATACAGTTCCGAGACATCTTTTCATGGACCCGGCATTTCTTATTCATGCTTATGTCGATAAGGCGTTTCCGATATCATCAGGCCAGACAATTTCACAACCTTATACGGTTGCTGTACAATCTTCTTTGCTCCAAATTAAGAGGCGTGATAAAATTCTGGAGATAGGAACGGGCTCGGGTTACCAGGCTGCGGTGCTGGCAGAGATGGGGGCAAGGGTGTATACGATAGAAAGGTTCAGGGAATTATTTCTCAAAGCACAGGGTACATTATTACATCTCGGGTACCATGTTCACTTCTTTTACGGCGATGGTAACGAAGGCAAACCCCAGTACGGGCCTTATGACGGGATTATTGTGACTGCTGCTGCACGGGAAATACCACGCAAACTACTCGATCAGCTTAAACCGGGCGGACGGATGGTTGTCCCCGTCGGGAGCAATGATTCACAGGTTATGACAGTTATTGAAAAGAAGGAGAACGGTGAATTTGAATATACTGAACACGGTAACTTCATTTTTGTCCCAATGCTCAGGGGAACTGTTAACCGTAAATGAAATGATGTTATGAATATTTACAGAATGACATTTTCACCAATAGAGGTGAATACTTATATCCTGGCTGATGATTCAGGAGAATGTGCCGTGATAGACTGCGGATGCTACAGCCTTAACGAATCGGCCCGGTTTGAAAAGTTCCTGGCTGACAGGAACCTTAATCCTGTAATGCTTCTTAATACTCACTGTCATCTCGATCATATCTTCGGTAACCGGTTCTTGCTCGAAAGGTATAAACTAAGTACCCTGTCTTGTAAGGATGATGAGGTCAACAGGCTCAGTGCAGTTCAACATGCCGAACTCTTCGGACTTGAAATGGAAGAACCGCCGGAGCCCGGAGGTTTCATTGAAGACGGCACTAAAATAACTTTAGGAGAATCAGAATTAATTGCATATAAGGTGCCTGGTCATTCACCGGGGAGCCTGGCCTTTTATTCGGAAAAAGATAAATGTGTCTTCACAGGAGATGCTCTTTTTGCCGGAAGTATTGGCAGAACAGATC
>DATFLA010000244.1:0-3602 GCA_035268305.1 Bacteroidales bacterium
ACAGGGAGATTTGAATTACCGGTTATGGCCGGCATCAGGATTCTTGTCATCGCCAATGCGATGAATAAAATTAATGTCCAGCACTGGTACAGGCCAACTCCGTCTGCTTTCTCACCGCAGGAGATCAATGACATAAAGACATGGGTAGGAGATGGTGGCTCCTTGTTCCTTATTGCCGACCATATGCCTATGGGAGGTGCAGCCGCTGATCTTGCTCGTGCTTTCGGTTTCAGCTTCACTAATGGATTCGCCGTAGATACAGCAAGAGGAGGGACGACATTTTTTCTCCGGTCCGACAATACGCTTACATCCGATATTATTGCAAATGGCCGTAACAAATACGAAAGAGCCGACAGCGTGGTATCTTTCACCGGACAGGCATTCCGGATCCCAGGTGAAGCTGTTCCCATTATTCGTTTCGATAAAAGATATACACTCCTTGAACCAGATACTGCCTGGGTTTTCGACAGGTCAACAAAGCTTACTTCTCTTGACAGTACCTGGGTACAGGGTGCTTACATGGAATACGGTAAGGGACGAGTTGTCGTTTTTGGTGAGGCTGCAATGTTCACTGCCCAGCTAACAGGGCACAACCTTGCCCGGGCCGGGCTCAACTCAGGTTTTGCAAAGGGTAATCTTAAGCTTCTGCTTAATATAATACACTGGCTGGATCACAGGTACTGAGGACGGAAGACATAAGAAGTAGGATATAAGATGAAGGGGGGGCAGATATGCTGACCGGGACCATGAGCAACACGAATAAACACTGATGCCTTTCTCTCTATTAATATCTCCATATGTAACTCCGTATTCAAATCTGTGGAGCTCAGTGGCCACTCTTTGTAACACTGAAACCTAATAAAAACCTTAAGATAATTCTAACGGATTAAATGACTTAATGACACAATGACATGATTAGCAGTATGTTGGGCGTCATTTTGACATAGCTGTATTATTGCAGGATTCAATAAGATATTCATTTTCCGGCAATTAAAATCACGGTTCATTTTAATAAAGACACATGGCATTTAATTTGATAAAAGACTATCGAAAACAATATGTTAAACTTAAAATATGGAGGAATGAATCATGGCAATAGTTAGATTTTCAAATCAGTTTCCGACATTTTTCGATCGTTTTTTAGAAAATGATTTGTTCGATTGGACTAACAGGCATTATTCAACTACCGACACAACTCTTCCATCTGTAAATATCAAGGAGAGTGAAGATGATTTTGAAGTTGAACTTGCAGCGCCCGGTCTCAGTAAAAAGGATTTTAACATAGAACTTAATCACGACACACTAACAATTTCATCTGAGAAGACAGTAGAAAATGAGACAAAAGATGGCCAGCAATTTGCACGCAGAGAGTTCAGCTACCAGTCATTCAGCCGGTCCTTCACACTTCCCAATACGGCGGACAGTGAAAAAATAAATGCGAAGTATGACAATGGTATTCTCCGTATTACAATTCCCAAGAAGGAAGAGGCTAAGCCAAAGCCACCAAAACAAATTACTATTTCATAAGTAAGACACTGAGCCGGTTAAATTCAACCGGCTTTTTGATATATTTCCTTAAGGTTCACCCGATTGGATTACTTACAGGTATCCTAAAAGCCCGGATACTGAGACACCAGGTCATAGTTATGAAAATGTTTTAACAGTATGTGTCAGTTAATTTCCTCCGGGGGCAAGCTAAGATCCAGGCTAAGATCATAATACGAGGTAACGCTTCTTATACCAGAGATAAGAAAGTATGTACAATTATTTCTGAGATATTACTTTAATATACGTTTCATACCGCAAACTTCTTATAAGATTCGTCTGCAGCTTTCGCAAGATCTATATCATTTTGAGTAATTCCACCGGCCGAATGTGTCTGCAGTGTTATTTTTACTTTGTTATAAACATTTGACCAGTCGGGATGATGATCATTTTTCTCTGCTAAAAGGGCAACGGATGTCATAAATGAGAAAGCATCCCTGAAGTCCCTGAATGTGTATTCGCATGACAGAAATTTACCATCATATTTCCAGTTTCGGAGGTCACCCGATATTTTTTCTTTTACCTCTACTGATGTTAATGCTTTCATGGCTATGATTTTTAGACGGCAATTTTCAGGTATTGCCAGTATTATTATCTGAGAACAACATATTGGTTATTGAATCTTCCACCTCGTGGTGATAGATGTAAGTCGGGTAGGCAGTTTTCTTTATATTGATACCTTTATTCAGAGCCCTGTCGAGCAGATCGGCGTCTGCCCCGAGATAAATATCCCGGAAACCGCCGAGTTCATACAATATTTCTCTGCCTATAAAGAATGTTCCTCCTATCACACACTCACTTAGAGGGACTGATTTCTCAGGATCGAACCTGTCGGGGACCATCGGGTTTCCAATTACTTTAACACCGCCGTGGAGGAAGCTCAATGAAGCATCACCTGTCAGAATCTCCCTTCGAAGTTCAAGATGTTCAGGAGCATATTCATCATCCGAGTCGAGGAATGTTACATACTTTCCCGAAGCATAGAATATGCCTGCATTCTTTGAAAGCGGTTCACCGCTGTGCTCTTTTTTCAGGTAACTGATAGCAGGATATGATTCGAGATAAGGTAGGACCTCCGTATAGGTATTGTCAGTGCTTTCATCATCCACAATAATAGCTTCCCAGTTTTTTTCTGTCTGTAAAACGAGTGAATCTAATGCTCTTTTAAGTAATTCAGCCCTGTTATATGTAGTTATAACGACTGAAAACAGAGGAACATCCATGATAGTGCAGTTAATTGTTTAATCTGTTATTCAATTAAATATAACAAATAATATTACTTCTTGTTCGAAGTAACCAGACTATTTGCTGCCTGGAAATCTGAATTAATTTTCAGTCCTGATTTCTAAAAAAAATTCATAAGAGAGGCTGGAATATTCCTGTACTTCAGAAAGATTTTTATCAAATAGCATCCCTTAAAGTAAATAAACTCATGTTTTGGATAAAATTCTCTTTGCAGCTCAATAAAGTTGAGACATAAGTGGCTAATATTCAAAATATAATTTTGAGTTTTGTAAATTAATGACAGTATTTAAAATATTTTAACGGCTGTTTCGTCTCAGGAACAAAAGCAGTTCTCAAAATGAGTCCGATAGAATCAGATAAGATAAGCGAGGTTTACAGGCTTGAACGTAATCGCTTGTTGGCTTACATACGTAAAAGAACTTCCGGAAGGAATGAGGCTGAAGACATTCTGCAGGATGTCTTCTACCAGCTCACAATAGGATTCAGGGACATTCGCAGAATTGAGAACCTGAGATCATGGATCTACAGGGTAGCTGATAACAGGATCATTGATCTCTTCAGGAAAAAGAGGCATTTAAGCCTTAGTTATGGTGATTATGTTTCGGGGGATAATGATGACCCCCTGAGTCTCGAGGACATATTACCATCGCTTGGCAGCACTCCTGAAGATGAAGAGGTAAAGCAATTGATCTGGGAGGTCATCGACAGAACTCTTGCCGACTTGCCTGAAGAGCAAAGAAGTGTATTTGTGGCAAACGAACTTGAAGAAATGAGTTTTAAAGAAATATCTGATAAAACAGGTTTTCTTGTCA
>DATFLA010000245.1:0-16528 GCA_035268305.1 Bacteroidales bacterium
AGGATATTCTCCATTTATAGCTGGGTAAACCTGAACACACTTGGCATATCATTCCCAATTCTTATTGCTATTTTGTTAAGTTATGTAAGTACAAAGAATATTTCAACGGCAATATTATTCCTTTCAGGGATTATTGTTTCATTCCTGTCGAAAGCAAGATATGTAATGCTTTCAGTAATAATAGTATTTTCCCAGCTTTTATTCATTGCAAAGATTAAAATGGGCAAGAAAGTATCATTCTTTTTTATTTTTATTGTTACAATTCTTATCTCCATCCTTGTTGCCAATGTTATGGGTTATGATATCCAGGAGGTTATAAATGACAGGATACTTGAAAAAAGCACGAATATGGGTTCGGCCAGTTCAAGAATACTGTCTTTCTATGTTTTCCTTCAGGTTTTCCCTGAACATCCTCTTCTTGGGGTTGGTCCTCATACGGGAGTAGAAGTGGTTCGGCTGTTAGCCGGAAGGGCTCCTATAATACATGTTGGTTTCCTCTCTTATCTCTATTTTTACGGTATTTTCGGCTGTTCAATGTTATTCCTGTCCTTGTTCTACATGCTTAAAAAAGCCTGGAGTATAGGTTCAAAATATCAGTTTTGGGCAGGATTTTTCGGATTGCTGGCATTTTGTTTTGCAAACACAACAATGGTTTATTTTAACTTCAGTGAGATGGGAATAATAATGATTTTTATATATTTCAGATATTTCAGTCAGACCGGATCAATGGAACTGGTGGAAGACTAGATTTGAGCTTAAATTAGCATATGAATACTTACATAGAGTTTTTATAACATCCGATGGAATATCCGCGAGTAATTATTTTAGGAGAGACATTCAGGGTAAACGGAGGAGGGGGAATAACAATGACTAATCTTTTCATGGATTGGCCATCTTCTCATATCGGAGTGATTACGGATCGTATCAATGAAACAAATCCCCTGTCTGCCTGTAATTATTACCAGTTGGGTGATGAAGAGATAAGATTTCCTTTTCCATTCAGCCTGATACAGGGACATGTAGTTTCAGGTCCTGTTAAGCCGGGTAATGAAGGTACAACAGAACCAAAAACAGAACATGCCAACAGGAATAAACCAGGATTAAAAAACAGTATAAGAAAGTGGTTTGACCTTTTCCTGAAAAAAACCGGACTTAATTTTATTTTTTACAGTATTAAGTTAAGCGGCTCTTTAAAAAAATGGATTCTCGATTTCAAGCCCGACATAATATACATACAGCCTTTCCATTACAGGATAATGAAATTTGGAAATCTTCTTTTTAGCGAACTGAATATTCCCTATGTTACTCACATAATGGATGATAGTGTGAAGTACATAAACGGAAGTAAAATACTTAAGAATCATATACAGGGCATAATTGATAAGGATTTTACGCAGTTAATTCATAATGCTGCACTTAACCTTTGTATTTCCGAAGCAATGGGCGATGAATATTACAAAAGATATAACAGGAAATTCCTGCCCTTCAGAAACCCGATTGATACAGATAAATGGCTCGAATTCAGTAAGGGAAGGACTGATATAACTTCCGAAGGAATTAAAGTTATATATAACGGACGTCTTTTTTCTCCGACGCATGATTCCCTGTTAGATTTTTGCAGGATTGTTAATGATCTTAATAAAAAAGGTAAACATGTTGAGCTGCATATATATACGTACGATAATAATACATCATTTCGTACAAGCATAGGTAAAATGGAAGGGATAAAGATATTTCCGCCTGTAAAAATCAAGGATGTCCCTGAACTTATAAGTCGTTATGATGTCTTCTTTATGTGTCTCGATTTTGATAAGGAAGCTCAGAAATATTCGCAGTTTTCTATTTCAACAAGGACATCGGAAGGGATGATATCAGGGGTGCCGGTACTTCTGTATGCTCCTCCAAATACAGCAATGTTTAAGTACTTTAAGAAGCATAATGCCGGTTGCATTGTCGGGGGAAAAGATCCTGTAAGACTTGAGGAAGCTCTTATTAAATTAATGGAGGAAAATGATTACAGGCATACTATAAGCAGGAATGCAGTAACAACCGCTCTTTTTGACAGTAATTCGATTGAAGTAAGAAAAAAGTTTAAAGAAGCTCTGACTACATTATAATCTATGAATAAATATCCCAGAATTTTAATTTTCGGTCCACCCTTCAACAATTTCACAGGCGGGGGAATAACACTGTCCAATCTGTTTAAGGGTTGGGACAAAGAATCAATAGCAGTTGCCTCAACCGGACATGTACTTCAGAATTTGACAACGGATGTATGTGATACATACTATCTTCTGGGGAAAAATGAGCAGCGGTGGATGTTCCCTTTTAACTTTCTTCAACGTCCTTTCCCATCGGGTTTAATGACATTCGAAAAGAATGAAACATTACCAGAGTATCATTTCAGGCCAAGTATAAGGCGTTTTATTGTTAACAAACTTTTTTATCCATTCCTGAAATGGATTGGCCTTATTCATATCATGTCAAAGATCAGGTTTTCGGAGGAATTCAGACAATGGCTTACAGGGTTCAATCCTGAAATTCTATATATGCAGGTTACAAGCAAGGAAGATATCAATTTTGCAGTTAAATTGTGTGATTTCCTCAGAATTCCTTCAGTCATACATAACATGGATGACTGGCCTTCGACAATAAGTAATAAAGGACTATTTAAAACATACTGGAAAAACAGGATAGACAGGGAGTTTAAGGAACTCCTTGCGCGTGTGGATCTTCATCTAAGTATAAGTCATGCAATGTCTGATGAGTATCTCAGAAGGTATAATATTAACTTCACTGCTTTCCATAACCCAATAGAAACAAAGGTCTGGAAGAAATACACAAAAACAACATACAATTTTGATGATGAGGTTGTAAAAGTACTCTATTCAGGAAGGATAGGAGTAGGGATAACAGAATCTCTTGTGGAGGTGGCTACTGTTATTGAGGAAATAAATAAAACCTGGGGTAATATTAAGTTGTTTATTCAGTCTCCCTCAGGTGATTTTGAAGTACGTAACAGGTTGCAGAAATATGATTGCATTGTTTTGAATTCCCCTGTTGAATACTCCGAGTTGCCAGCAATCTTTTCAACAGCAGATATTATGCTGATTGCAAATGATTTCGAGGATCAGGGGATAGACTATCTAAGATATTCTATGCCGACCAAAGTTTCGGAATATATGATATCAGGTACACCGATACTTGTCTACGCATCTCCCGAAACTGCTGTTTCAAAGTTCTTTATGGAACATAACTGTGGAAGTTGCGTCACGGAACAGGACCCCGGACAGATTAATGAAGCACTTAAAAAACTTGTGGATGACAGGGAATACCGTGAAAAACTTGGTCAGAATGCAGTTAACCTGGCACTGAATCTTTTCGACTCAAATAAAGTGAGACACGATTTCCAGACTCTTATAATTGACCTTACCAGGTAGTAAATTCTATTTACACAAGTAGAATTGACAAAAATAAGAAAAGTAATAAAAGCTAATGCCTAAATTTCAGAGTCTTAATATTGACCTGTTATTATTTCGTTGAGAAATTAATGCATATCCCCCCGGGATCAATAAATTTTTTATATTACATTTAAGAGATATTGAGAATCAATATTGTTCAGTTTAATATTGATGAGAATAATTAATGCATCTTTCGCGATTTAAAAAATTATCTTTTAGATTAGCCGTTTTGGCGTTTGTATTTGCAACTCTGTTAATCCTTCTTTTAGTTTTCGGATATTATAAAGCAGGAAAACAGATTTCATATCTGCCTGCATTAAAAGCCGGTTTGTTCAAAACAGGTTCTGACACTAAAAGCACTATCGAGCTGAAAGGAGTGGGGTATATCCTCGATGCCAGCAAATCAGGTGATATTAAAGTAAAGACTCCGGATGGTAGCCTGATCCTTTCAGGACTTAAATTCTATTCTGAATATCGAGGTACAAAGCCGAAGATAGGTCTTGACAGTGTTACAGTACAATTACGCAACGATTCTACTTTATCTATTTCAGGTAAAGGAGCATTTGGTACAAAGGTCGGCCTAACCTTAACTGTACCCAGCCACAGGTCCAGGCTCGATGTTAGTGTCAGGACCAGATACAGCAGGGATGTAAAGATAGACAGGGAGTCGTTAATTGCGGGTTTTGGAGTGCCTGTTTCCAAGATTTATCTTAAAAACCGCAAGGAAGTTTCAGGGAATTTCTCTTCACAGTACTGGCTTCAGCGCCAGGGAGTCCGTTTTGGAAAGGGCGAAAGGTCCGCTCTTGTTTACAACTGCCAGGAGGTTTCTTCACTCCAGCTGGATGTAAATAGGCGACACTTATTCATAAACCTCGACTATTATCTTGATCATCCCTTTATTCATTATCCATACCAGAAGGATGCTGGAGGCAGGTGGAAGGATCTTTCACGTTCCGAATATCATGGAGATAATGTTACAAAAAGGACATTTGCAATACATTTCGATGTGCCGGAAGAAATCCCAAGGCTCAAGCTGACACCTTATGGCTACCTTGCAGCATACGTTTTTACAGAGCATGCCGATGGCGGAACCTTAAAATCAAATCGAGCAGCATATTTCGGGGCAGAGGATATTTCTGATATAAACAAGGCTGTTGGTGGTTTTGCAGCTCACAGGATACCTGTAACAAAGTCGGTATTCTTTTTTAATCCTGATAGCGCTAATTATGTATCTGTTAGGGATGATCCACAGTTCCCGGCTTTCAGGAATTTTCTCGACCATCTCAATGCCACAGGTCTGTACGATCTGTGCCTTCATACGCCGGAAAATCTTAATTCAACAAGGGAGCGAATGGAGGAGTCCGTTAGTTATATGCATGGCAGGTATAATACAAGTACCTGGATTGATCATGGATTCTATAACGGGAAAATAAACCGTGAGTGTTTTGTAGCTGACGGATTGGACCCTACAAAAGTCTTGTATGGCGCGGATCTTTGGCGCAAGTATAATACCCGGTATTTCTGGAGTCCAGCAGTAGAGGAAATGCACACTTATTCGTTGAAAGATAACCTGATGCATTTAAAATTTTATGACGTTGCCGTAAAACTATGGTCGCGTTACCTGTCGCCTAAGGAACTTACAGAAATGAGTTTTCGTTATGCCCTCATTAATCTGATAAAAAGGTTAGGTGAAAAAAATGAATTGGATTGTTTCCTGCCTGGTAAAGGGTCTTCATACCCTACTCCGATTGCATGGCAGAATAAGACGATAAGCGGTGATTTTTATTCATGGGTAACAGATGATTTTTACAAGGACTTTAAAGACATGGATCAGAAGTCGCTTGACCATGAAAAGAAACTTCTTGAACGGATGATATCCGAGTGGGGTATATATATCAATCATGGCTATTATGTAAGGTACGGTTCAGGTCATGGCGTTATAAACAAAAAAGACGGAAAGATGGTAATTAATCCGTATTTTGACAGGATGCTTGCCATAATGTCTGATATGAGAGACAGGGGTGATCTTGAGCTTGTGACAGTCAGGGGGTTGCTTGATTACTGGGTCCTTTTGAGAAAAGTATCATTCGATTATTTGCCTGACGGAAAGATTATTGTTTGTAATAACAATGATAAACCAGTTAATGGATTATCACTGGCAGTTGATGGTTCAGGTATACTCGTAGACGGCAGGGTGCCTGAGATGAAGAAAGCGGGTGAGGATACCGTGTTCTGGTTTGACATTCCCGCAGGAGACAGAGCCGAAATAAGTATTGCTGCACCTTGAAATTATTTTCGGCTATTTGATAATTGCAGGATTATCAAGTATGGAATTATAACACCGTTATTTCAACAATCAATTTTCTTAGATTAAGAATAATGAAATAGCCTGTTTTTGACCACTGTGTGACAGACAAAGTTTGGCGATGATCGTGCCATTGACTATTTTTACACAAGTTAGTTTTAACCATCAGCTTATTTCGATTGTTAATACAATAATTACTGAAGACTTTGATTAAATTCCTGTGGCAATCAGAATATAGTATTTATACAGTAAATGGTATGACGGGCAGTTGAGTCATCACAGGCTAGCTATGAATATTAAGCAGAAAAAATAATTTATTTCACTCTAATAAACACTATTATGGATTTCGATGGTAAATGTCTTCTGATAACAGGTGGAACAGGATCTTTTGGCAATGCTGTTCTGAGAAGATTCCTGAATACTGATATAAGAGAAATACGTATTTTCAGCAGGGATGAGAAAAAGCAGGATGATATGCGTCAGTATTACAATAACCCTAAAATTAAATACTACATTGGGGATGTAAGGAACTACGACAGCATAAGTAATGCCCTCAAGGGGGTTGATTACGTGTTTCAGGCAGCTGCGCTAAAGCAGGTTCCCTCATGCGAGTTTTTTCCTGTTGAAGCAGTAAAGACTAATGTCCTTGGCTGTGAAAATGTGCTCAATGCTGCACTGGAAAACAACGTAAGCCGTGCAGTGGTGTTAAGTACCGACAAGGCTGTTTACCCGATTAATGCCATGGGCATGTCAAAGGCACTCAGCGAAAAGGTTATGGTGGCCAAATCACGTAATCTGAACGGCTCAGGCATCGTTTTCTGTGGTACCCGTTACGGGAACGTTATGGCTTCCAGGGGATCTGTTATTCCTTTGTTCATTGACCAGATTAAAAAGGGTAATCCTCTTACTATTACAGATCCGGGGATGACTCGTTATATGATGACACTGGATGACGCAGTTGATCTTGTCCTTTTTGCTTTCAAAAACGGAAATCCAGGTGATATATTTGTGCAGAAGGCTCCCGCATGCACAATTGAAACACTTGCACAGGCATTGCTGGATTTGTATAATGCAAAAAATGAAATCAAAATTATAGGAACCCGTCATGGTGAAAAGCTTTATGAAACACTTGTTAATCGTGAGGAAATGATTAAGGCGGAAGACCTTGAAGATTTTTACAGAATTCCTGCCGATACACGCGACCTGAATTATAACAGGTACTTTATTGAAGGTGAATCGGAGATATCCAAAGTTGAAGATTATACCTCTCATAATACCAAGAGGCTCGACCTTGAAGAGACTAAAAAGTTACTTCTTAAACTTGCCGTAATTAGGACTGACCTTGGCCGTGAATGAGAACTGACTTTTTTTAGCCAGGTTGCAGTTATTTCCCAAATTTTAAATATAAGTTATGCTAAGAGTAGGAATAACCGGACAGGCCGGATTTATAGGAACACACCTGCACAATTTTCTTAACCTTAAGAAAGATGAGGTCTCTACTGTTCCTTTTCAGGATAGTTATTTTAAAGACACGGAAAAACTGAAGGAGTTCGTTTCAGGTTGTGATGTTATTGTTCATCTGGCAGCAATGAACAGACATGGTGATCCGCAGGTAATTTATGATACCAATATTAAACTGATTAACCAGCTCCTGTCATCTCTCGATGCTACCGGCAGCCGTCCACATATTCTATTTTCTTCTTCAACCCAGGAGGACAGGGACAATATGTATGGTAAATCAAAACACGATGGAAGGTTGATGCTGAAACAATGGGCAGTAAAGAATAATAGCAGGTTTACCGGTTTTGTTATTCCCAATGTTTTTGGTCCTTTTGGCAACCCGTATTACAATTCTGTGATTGCTACATTTTGTCACCAGCTGACACATAATGAACGACCTGAAATTATGGTTGATGCCAATATGCAACTTATCTTCGTAGGTGAACTGGTGCAGCTTATGTTTCAGAAAATGACTGAAAAGAACTTTGATACTGATGAATCAGAGTATAAGGTTGACTACACATGGGAAAGTAAGGTTTCAGATATCCTGGCGAAGCTTGAATACTTTAAAACAGAATATTTTGATAATCATTTTTTCCCTGAACTGAATAATAAATTCGAGGTAAACCTCTTCAATACTTTCAGAAGCTACATGGATCATGCTGCCACATACCCTGTGAGGTTAAAGAAAAATACTGATGACAGGGGTGTTTTTACAGAGACTATCAAGACATCGATGGGAGGGCAGTTTTCATTTTCCACGACAGTGCCCGGCATAACAAGAGGCAATCATTTTCATACACGTAAAATCGAACGTTTTATTGTTATCAAAGGAGAAGCAATTATAGAATTACGGAGGATAGGTACGGATGAAGTTCTAAGCTTTGAACTTAACGGTGATGAGCCTTCCTTTGTAGATATGCCTGTATGGTATACACATAATATAAAAAACACCGGTGATGGAGAACTTATAACACTTTTCTGGATCAATGAGTTTTATAACCCCGATGATCCCGATACTTTCTATGAAAATGTCTGATAATGAAGTTGCGGTTCAATAGAAGCATAAGATATTCTGCACCAGATTAGTAATAATAAACCGACATTGAATGACTGACAGCAAGCTTAAAGTGATGACGTTTATAGGCACCAGGCCTGAGATTATACGTCTGTCAAGAACTATGGCTCTCCTGGATGAGCATATGAACCAGATTATTGTTCATACCGGTCAGAATTATGACTACGAGCTTAATGAAATATTTTTTAAGGAACTGGAATTAAGGAAACCCGATTATTTTTTAGATGTTGACAAGACCTCCCTGGAAGGAGCTGTTGGTGATATCATCAGAAAATCAGGTGAAGTTCTTAGGAAAGAAATGCCTGATGCAGTTCTGGTTCTTGGAGATACTAATTCCTGCCTGGCTGCCTATATGGCAAAGCGGCTTCATATCCCTGTATTTCATATGGAAGCCGGAAACAGGTGTTTTGACCTTAATGTGCCGGAAGAGATAAATCGCAGGATAATAGACCATATAGCTGATTTTAACCTTGTCTATACAGAACATGCACGCCGGCACCTGATTTCAGAGGGTTTGCAGCATCGCAGGATATACCTGACAGGTAGTCCTATGAAGGAAGTACTGGATTATTATCTTCCTAAGGTTAAAAAGACCAAGAGTCTTGAAAGTCTTTCAGTGGAGAAAAACAAGTACTTTATTGTATCTACTCACCGCGAAGAGAATGTTGATAATCCCGAAAATCTTAAAAGAATTCTAAGCATACTTAATATGCTTGCTTCTGAGTACAAGCTGCCTGTAATAGTTTCAACACACCCACGAACAAGGAACAGGCTTGAGAAACTTCCTGGTTTTGAAATAAATTCACTGGTGAGTTTTATGAAACCTTTTGGCTTCCTTGATTACATAAACCTGCAGATGCACGCAAAATGTGCTTTGTCCGATTCAGGTACAATAAGTGAAGAATCTTCAATTCTCAATTTCCCGGCCATTTCCCTGCGTCAATCTATGGAGCGACCTGAAGCACAGGATGCAGGTACTATTATTTTGACAGGTTTTGAACCGGAAGCAGTAATGAACAGTATAAGGATAGTTATCAGTGAATTCGGTACAACAGGTGGGTATAAAAGGATAGCAGATGATTATACAATCACAAATACCTCATGGCGTGTACTTAAACTGATCTCCGGTAATGCAAAACTGAGTAACTTATGGAGCGGAATAAGAAAATAAGCAAATACATACTTATAACATCTATGAATTTCCCCAGCGGGGGAGCAGGAGCGACTTATTTAAATCTTTTCTGCCGCGGTCTGAAATCAAACGGATGTGATATAAAAGTATATCTTCTGAAAGGTTTTGCTTTCGGTAATTTTAAATACGATGGTCCAAGGGAAAATGTCACGAATGAGGGTATCCCTTATAAGTACCTGGGTTTCAGACAGAGACCTGATAATTATATTTTAAAGATATTTGATGAGTTAAGCAGCCTGTTGCGATTGCTCTTTTTACTGCCTTCGCTTATTCCGGGCAGAAACAGAACCCATATACTGATATACAGCAGTGAAGTCCAGTATAATATTCCTATCCAGACCTTTACACGCCTGACCGGTATTAAACTAACCAAATTTGTTCCTGAAATAATTGATAAATCTGAATTTAACGGTTCTGTGTTCCGTCAGGTAAAACGGTATGGATATAACTTTAACTACAGGTATCTTAATAAGAGAGCAGATAAGTTGATCGTTTTCAGTTCTTATTTAAAAGATGAATATTTAAAGATGGGATATAAGGATATGGATATTATTGTTCAGCCCAACCTTACCGATTTCAGCTTCTGGGAGCCGTCTGAGGGCGAAGTTAAATATGATCTTGGATATAGCGGAGCACCATATCTTAAGGATGGACTCCATGATCTTTTCACTGCAATCAGCATATTAAAGAAACAGGATATACGTGCTACACTTCTTATTATTGGGGATGCCACCTTCGGTGAGAGCCTTATACCTCCCTTGAAGATAGTTTGTGAACAACTAGGAATACTTGATAATATCACATTTACCGGGCTTGTTGATTCCGGCATGGTGAAACAGTATCTTTCACAATGCAGGATGCTGGCTATAACCCGGCCTTCTACAATTCAGACAAAAGCCGGATTTCCAACAAAACTCGGTGAATATTATGCCAGCAGGCGTCCTGTACTAGCGACGAATTTTGGTGATATGGAAAAATATTTTGTTGATAAACAGGATATTGTTATGGCAAAGTGCGGTGATCCGGAATCAATAGCCGAAAAGATTGAATGGATGATCAAAAACAGGGATAGCCTTGAACAAATTTCGGTAAGAGGCTACAAGAGGGCTGTAGATCTTCTTGAATATGAGCACTCTGTTAAGAGGATCCTTGATTTGCTTGAGTCCCCGTCTGTAAACTGATTACCTGAAATTTAAATGTCTGTTTCGCATTAAATAGATATAACTCATGAAACCGGTTACAATAATTATTGGTGGAGATCTGGCGCCAACCGGAACTAACTTTTCGTTTTTCGGGGAAGGCAATATTGATGCCCTGGTTGACCGGAAATTACTTGATGTACTGGAAGCTGCTGATGCAAGGATATTTAATCTTGAGCTTCCCCTGACTGATGTCTCGAATCCAATAAAAAAAGACGGTCCGAATAATAAGGCTCCTGTCTCATCAGTTAACGGAATTAAAAAGCTTAATCCCAGCTGTCTTGGTCTTGCAAATAACCATATAATGGATCATGATGACCAGGGACTGTTCAGTACCTTAAGAATTCTTGAAAAAAATTATATTCCATATACTGGAGTGGGCGGAAACATTGAGGAGGCAGCTCGTCCTTATATTTTTGAATTCGGGAATACAAAAATAGGATTATATACCTGTGCAGAGCATGAGTTCTCAATAGCAGGAGAAGATAAAGCAGGCGCAAACCCTTTTGATCCTTTGGAGAGTACGGACCATATTGCAGAAATTAAATCTGTGTGTGACTATGTTATTGTACTCTATCATGGCGGAAAAGAGCTCTACCGGTATCCCTCACCTTACCTTCAGAAGGTATGCCGGAAAATGGCTCAAAAAGGGGCTGACCTTGTTGTTTGCCAACACAGCCATTGCATTGGAGCCGCAGAAACTTACGATGATAGTGTTTTGGTTTATGGTCAGGGTAATTTCCTCTTTGACAGGACTGATGATGAACATTGGCAGACCAGTCTTCTTGTTAAGGCAACTTTCACCGATAAAATGACTGTAGATTATATTCCGTTGTGCAGGAAAGGACCAGGTATTGAAGCACCTGATGAGGAACACGGCTCTGAAATAATGTCGGATTTTATTCTTAGATCAGGACAGATTAGAGAAAAGGGATTCGTAGAGCGGGAATTCAGTAATTATTGTTCTGAAAACGGTTTGTTCTACCTTGATGCATTTGCCGGTTTTGGTAGGGTTCTGAGGAAAGTTGATTCTCTTTTGCACGGGCTACTGTCGAAAATGCTGTTCTCACTGAAAAAATTGAATATGATACAGAATTTTGTGGAATGCGAGGCACACAGGGAACTGTTCATAAATTATCTTCGCATAAAACGTAAAGACTAATTATCTTAAAAAGTACCGTCAAAGGTAAAATTACCAACAATAATTATATGAAGAAGCTGATAATTCTTACAGATGAAGAAAGGGAATTCCTGGTTTCAAGAGCTGATTTCAGGAATTTTACATCAATGGATGTTGACAGGATAAAGAATTACTTTTCATCCAGGGAATTTGATGTTTCAGTACTTAAATTCAGTGAGCTTGACCTGGAAGCGGATTATAAAAGTGTTTTTTTTCTTTACCAGACCTCAGAAGCTGAAGGAAGTTTCTACAAAAGATATATTGAAGATCTTGTCTATTTTCTTGAAAAACAGGGTGCTGTTATGCTTCCAACGCACGAATATCTTAAAGCACATCATGATAAAGTCTTTATGGAGATGTTAAAAATGAAATTTCATGATAACGATCTTAAATCTGTCAGGACTTTTTGCTATGGCTCATGGATTGATGCAAAGAACTACGATAGTGGGTTCCCCGTTGTAATAAAGAGAATTTCCACAACATCAGGTGAGGGAGTATACCTTGCACACAACAGGAAGGACTATCTTAAAAAAATCAAAAAAGCCGGTAAAATAATTATGGCTATGGACATGGCTGACCTGGTTGTTTTGAAAACAAAAACTGCTGTCAAAAAATTGCTTAAGATATTATATCCTGTCAGATCATTTTATGTTCAGTACAATACAGCACCCTTGAGTTCCCCAATAATAGTTCAGAGTTTTGTTGAAGGACTGTCGGGTGACTATAAGGTTCTTATTTTCGGCAAGAAATATTATTGTATGTACAGGAAGAACAGGAAAAATGATTTCAGGGCAAGTGGTAGCGAAAAGTTCCATGAAGTTCCTGAGAATGAGCGTGAGAACTTGTTGAATTTTGCAAGGAAACTAACAGGTGAAATTGATTTTCCAATTTTTGGAATCGATATAGGATTTGATGGTAAAGCCTATCATCTTATTGAATACCAGATGATTCATATAGGAACATCAGCGCTGCAACGTTCGAGATTCTGGCATGAATATTCTGACGGCAAGTGGATCCGTTATGACGGAAAGTCTAATCTTGAAGATGAGTTTTCACGGGCCATATATGAATTTGTTTCGGAACTCTACACTTAAAAATTACTTTTAGAGACATCAAAATATTATAACTTCAATTTTTTAATGAAAGAAAAACTTAGAGTCGGTGTAATTATAAAGGACAATAAAATCCCAAACTGGGAATACCAGGCTCTGAAAGAAATAGTAGGCTCAGAATATGCTGAGTTAGTTGTAGTTGTTGAAAATAAGGACGCTAACGATAATTCCAGGAAACGTGAAGGTGGGTTTCCCCTGGCCATTCTCAGGATGATTGACGGTGTTGACCGCATGGGTTTCGGCAGGCATGCCGATTATGATAAAGAAATAGATATCTCCGTACTTATTGACTCTGTTCCTGTTTTATCTCTTAATGACATGCAAGATGAAGTCATCGGCATGATAAAAGAAATACATCCTGATATTTTCTTACAAATAGGTTGCCAGAACATTCCCAACAGCATTATTAGAGCTTCTGTTTATGGGATGCTGACATATTCTGCTGATAAAAGTCCTGCCACCGGAGGACTCCTCCCGGGAATATTTGAAGTTCTTAATAGGAATCCTTTGACGAGGTCTGCTCTGATGTTGTTTGACGGGTATAAAGACGAAGGGGATATACTGTTTGTTTCGACAGAAGCGACATGCCGGTACTCTATAAATGTTAACAGAAACATGGTTTTCTGGCGTAATGCCCTGTTTATGCCAAGAATTCTGAAAGGCATCCGAAACCATGGTAAAAGGTTTATTGAAATTCAGAAAACCAGGTATAATAATCCCGGAAACAGGGAAAATAAATATTCCGGAAAGCCGGGTCCGGGGAGGGCAATATCATACTTGTTCATTTATCTGAGTGCCATAGCAGGAACTGTATTCAGAAAACTAGTATTTACTGATGCATTTAACTGGCAGATCCTTTTTGAAACCGGGGAAAAACAAAAAAATATTTTACCTGATTTCAGTAAGTTCCGAAAACTTGTTTCTTCCACTGATATTTTTTGGGCTGATCCATTTGTCATATCATCGGACGACAGTTATTTTGTTTTTGTTGAGGAATTTGTTTACAGTAAGGACAGGGCTCATCTTTCTGTATTAACTCTTGATAAGCAGGGGAATCTGATTGATTCAAAACCTGTAATTATAAATCCTTATCATATGTCCTATCCGCAGGTTTTTAAAGTTGACGGTGTGTATTATATGTTACCGGAAACTGCCCAGAACAGGACAATAGAGCTATACCGGTGTACGGAATTCCCGTATAAATGGGAGTTTGAGAGGAACCTGATGGAGGAGGTGTCTGCTGTTGATTCAACACTCTTCCAGTATCGAGATAAGTGGTGGATGTTCACTGCGCTTGACCAGACAAAGTGTAAGTCGGGCAACAGTACTGAATTGTTTCTTTTTTATACAGATAATCTATTCTCAGGTGAATGGAGAAGCCATCCTTTAAACCCTGTAATTTCAGATATCAGCACAGCCAGACCTGCAGGGAAAGTATTTTTCCGTAACGGAAAAATATACCGTCCTTCACAGGATTGTACGGGCAGGTATGGAGTCGGTTTTAAACTTTTTGAAATTACTTCTCTTAACGAATTTGAATATGATGAAAAACCTGTTTCAGAGGTTTACCCTTCATGGGACAAAACACTCAAGGGCACACATACCTTTAATTCGGACATGGATTTTACAGTGATAGATGTTTACAGATATAGAAAACGATTGCTCTGAAACAATAAAATAAAATGATAATTTAGCTTATTTTTGATTATAATTTTATTTCCTTTGAGTATAATTAGGAAATATGGTAACTAAATTATAAGAAATTAAATGCCTTCCGTCTTAATTTTTTGTAAAACACTGTTAAAAGGAGGAGCTGAGAAGCAGGCTTTGGCTTTATCTAAATTGCTGGTTGAGAAGAATATAAGCCTTGTGTTGATTAGCTGGTGCGGAAGTAAGATTGACACATCCAACGATAAGTTTATTCATGATAATTCAATAAAATTCATAGGTTTAAAAGGCTCTCCATTTAAGAAATTTGCAATTTTAAAGAAAATCATCAGGGAGGAAAATATTACCCTTATTCTGGCTTACCTTACAAAAGCAAATCTTATAGCCGGAGTTGCAAAGTTATTTTTTAAAGACCTTATTACTGTTGGAGGGATACGTACGGAGCAATTCCCTTTTTATAAATTGCTTATTGAAAAATATGTTCATAATCATCTAAATGATATGACTGTTTTTAATAATTATTCCGGCAAAAACAAATTCGAGCGACGGGGCTTTGTTCCCGAAAAGATATTTGTAATTCATAATACAATACATATCCCTGAATTTAAGGTCAACACAGAAATAACTGATGAAATAAGACTTGTATCTGTATGCCGGTTTGTTAAATCCAAGGACTTCAGGACAGCCCTGTATTCGTTCAGGCAACTTGTCGATAATAACCAGGGTGTTAAATTAAAGTATTATATAGTAGGTTATGGTCCGCTTGAAGAATATATCCGTAACCTTGTTGCAAAACTGGATTTGCACGATGAGGTCCAGATATTGATTAAACCTTCAAATATTCCTGAATTACTCAATTCTTCTGATATTTATCTTAGTACCTCACTGTACGAGGGACTGTCAAATTCTATAATGGAGGCTATGGTTGCAGGCTTACCCGTGGTAGCAACAAATGTCGGAGATAATTCCTACCTGATCAGGGACGGATATAACGGGTATATAGTTCCATGCTGGGATATTGACATGGTTGTTGAAAAGTTGAATTACCTGGTACAGAATGAATCAATCAGGCAGGAATATGGAATTAACAGTCATTCCATCATTGAGAATGATTTTTCAGAGGAGAAATTTCTGGGCAATTATTATGATCTGTTTATTAAGCTTAATGCCAGGGATTTCAGTAACTCTCACTGATTTGAAATTTAATTAAATCCTTATTTTGAGAATAGCTGTTTTAGGAACAAGGGGCTTTCCTGATATTCAGGGTGGTGTTGAACAGCATTGCGAGAAGTTGTATCCATTTTTAGCAAAAGGTGACTGTTTTATAACTGTATATCGAAGGAAACCATATATTTCAAATCACGACAAAAGTTTTGAAAATATTAAGTTTATTGATCTTCCTTCGACCCGGATACCTGGTTTTGAAGCCTTTTATCATTCTTTTTTAGGTTCTGTGTCATGTATTTTTAAGCGACCAGATATAGTTCATATACACAATATTGGTCCGGGCTTTTTTACTCCTTTACTTAAGATGGCAGGGCTGAAGGTAATACTTACATATCATAGTCCCAATTACGAACATGCCAAATGGTCGTCAGCAGCCCGTGCTTTTCTAAAATTTGCAGAATCATTGTCTACAAAGTTTTCAGACAAAGTTATATTTGTAAGCAAGTATCAGAAAAGCAAATTTTCGGGAAACAGTAAATTGATTCATATTAATAATGGCGTTGTTTTCAATGCTCCCTCGAAAGAGGATGATTACCTTAAAAAGCTTGGACTGGAAAAGGAAAGATATGTTCTTGCTGTGGGCAGACTTGTAAAGGAAAAGGGTTT
>DATFLA010000246.1:0-4297 GCA_035268305.1 Bacteroidales bacterium
CTTCTCAGCTATTGCCCGGACCTGTGGTTTAATAATATCGCCTATCGGAAACAAAGCTGTCGACAACTGGGCCTGGTTCAGCTGGCACAGGAAATAACTCTGGTCCTTGTTTGGATCAGCACCGGCGAGAAGCCTGTAAACAGGTTTGCCTTCGATAGTAACAGTATCCTTCCTGCAATAATGACCTGTTGCCACCATATCGCCACCGAGCTTCCAGGCTTCTTCAGCGAAGGAATCAAACTTTATCTCTCTGTTACATAATACATCGGGATTGGGAGTACGCCCCTTTTCATATTCGGAAAACATATAATCCACTACTCTTTGCCTGTACTGATCGCTCAGATCCACCATATGAAACGGTATGCCCAGCTTTTTTGCTACCATCTCCGCAAACATAAGATCATCTTCCCAGTGACATTCACTCTGCAATAATCCTGTTGTGTCATTCCAGTTACGCATAAATAATCCCGTGACTTCATATCCCTGCTCTTTAAGCACCCAGGCAGCCACGCTGGAATCGACTCCTCCTGATAATCCGATTACTATTTTCTTTTTCACGCCGCAAAGTTAGGGAAATTTGACAGATGATTCATTTTAATTCTTTGTTTGATCCTTCGGTTGTTCGAACGTCCGATCGTTTGAGATGACCGATTCGGCAGGATTCCCCTCCGGCATATGTGCCATTTGGCAATATTTGGAGTAAGATGCTATTTAACAAACTTTCATAGCTGAAACAGAATTTGAGAAATTCAAAAAAGTATAAAGGCTATTCTTTAACAGGAAACAGACCACCATCCTGGCCTTACCCGGGGGTGAAGGTGTGAGTTAGTGTGAGTGTGGGACTCACAGCCTGACATCCTGCACTTGCTGATTTCCACAACTATCTGACATAAAAATTCCAGATACAGAAAAATTCAGCAACAAAATTAGGTAACTTTGGATTCTATGGGAACAGGTACACTGACGATATACAGTGCTTCGGCCGGATCGGGTAAAACATTCAGGCTTACAGGGACATACCTGGCACAGCTATTCAAATCGAGGTACAGATACAGGAGGATCCTGGCCGTTACATTTACAAATAAGGCCACAGCAGAGATGAAGTCGAGGATACTGGATCATCTGCACCGGCTTGCTGCAGGAGAGAGTTCCGATTACCTGGAAGACCTGGAAAAATCGACAGGTAAAGATGAAAAGTGGATCAGGGATGAAGCTGGACAAATTCTCGGAAACATACTCCACGATTACACACGATTCTCAGTAATGACAATCGACAGTTTTTTCCAGAAAGTACTGAGATCATTTGCAAGGGAGGCAGGACTGCATTCAGGTTTCAATATAGAGATCGACCATAGCACAATACTCTCATCTGCTATTGATGAGATGATATCATCATCGCCTTCTGATAAACGTCTGATGAGATGGCTTACTACCTATGCCCTTTCAAATATCGATGATGAGAGGAGCTGGAATATAAAGGACGGTATCGCAAGACTGGCAGAGGAACTGTTCAGAGAACAATTTAAGATACTATCGGAAGCAGAAAGAAAAAATCTTGAGGACAAGGATTTTCTTACGGCTTATATTAATGATATAAGGTCAATTATTTCAGAATTTGAATCAGCACTTACAATCCTGGGCCAAAAAACGCTTGATATCTTCATTTCGTATAATCTTGATGATGAAATGTTCTACCAGAAAAGCAGGGGAGTCCCAAATTTCATAAGGTCGCTTGCTTCAGGGAATGTTACAAAGCCCAACAGTTATGTAAGGGCTGTGATGGGTGCAGAGCCTAAATGGTCATCCGGGAGCACTGATACGCGGCTTGAGGCTGCTTTAAACAACGGGCTGGCAGAAACAGTTATGGATGCAATAGCCTGTTATGATGAAAATATCACAGTCTGGTCTACTGCAAAAGCTATACTGGCTAATATATATGCTCTTGGAATACTCTCAGATGTGCTTTATCATGTGCATGTGATAACAAATGCTGAAAACAGTTTCCTCCTTTCCGATGCCGGTGATGTGCTTAATTTAATTACCGGCAGCGGACAGTCACCGTTTATTTATGAGAAGATAGGGACCAGGTATGACAACTTCATGATAGATGAGTTCCAGGATACATCAAGGATTCAGTGGAACAACTTCAGACATCTTGTCGAAAACAGCATGTCGGAAGGTAATGATAACCTTGTTGTGGGAGATGTGAAACAATCGATTTACCGCTGGAGAAACAGTGACTGGCGTATCCTGGGACGGGAACTTGACAGGCTTGTAGATGATAAACGTTTCATGAAGGAACCTCTTGCCACAAACTGGAGGAGCCGTTCAAATATAATCAGTTTTAATAATCAGCTGTTCACTGTAATCCCTCGCCGGGTTGATGAGAGCCTGAGGGATATGTCACTGCCAGTTTCTTTTAGTGATCTTTATGCCGAAGCGGTACAGAGTGATCCGGGTAAGAGACCCGGGGGCTATGTTAAAATAGAGTTTATTCCGGACTACGAAGATATATCGTGGCAGGATACTGTGCTGGAACGACTGCCTGTAATGATAGAATCGGTGCAGGATATGGGATACGGAGTCTCTGATATAGGAATTATTGTAAGAAGCGGGAGAGAGGGTTCCATGGTACTCCGCTCAATTATTGATTACGGGAACAGTTGTACAAAGGGAAAAAAGGAGAAATATAACTATAACATTGTTTCCAATGATTCGCTGCTGTTGTCAAATTCGCCTGTGATAAATTTTATTGTTTCTGTACTTTCAGTCGTAAATAATGAAAAGGATATGATCAGCAGGGCAGTAATGCTTCGCTATTACCTTATCGCAACAGGTCATAAGGATGCCGAGGATGTCCCGCTTATAAGCAAAGATATCGAAGAGATATCAAACAAATACCTGCCTGAAGACTATGATATATTCCTTGACTCTTTAAGGCAGTATACCCTCTTTGAAATAGTTGAACATGTGATAGGATTTTTTAAGCTTGGAAGTTTTCAGGGAAATATTGCTTTTCTGAATACTTTCCAGGACCATATAATAAATTTTTCTGGTTCTGTAACACCAGATACCGGGGCATTTCTTGAATGGTGGGAGACATCGGGAAAAGGCAAATCAGTTGTTCTCCCCGACAATGAAGAGGCAATGAGAGTATTGACGATCCATAAATCCAAGGGACTTGAGTTTAAAGTTGTATTACTTCCTTTCCTTTCATGGACTCTTGATCATCCGTTTTATGCACAGCCTGTATTATGGATCAAACCTGGAGAAGAGCCCTTTAACAGGTTGGGTATAGTGCCTGTAAAATATGGCAAAAATCTTGAGGAGACAATCTTCCGGGAAAATTATATGGAAGAAAAATATTCTGTTTATCTCGACAATATCAATCTTTTGTATGTCGCTTTTACAAGGGCAAGAGATGTCTTGCTTGGTTTTGCTCCCGCTCCGAAAGAAAGGGACAACACCATAGCCGGGGTATTATACGGTGCATTTACTGATGAAGAAGCTCGTGGCAGTGGTAAAGAACTGAGCATTTCAAGTCTCTTTGACAGGGAAAATGGGATTGCAACTTATGGTGAAATGCCACTAAACGCTTCAGTGAAAAAGGCGACTGCAGATTTTTTCAGACCATCATATAATGTTGATTATAATACTGAATCCCTGAGACTGAAACTCCACGGTGAAAATTATTTTTCTTCGGAAGGTGAGGCTGTTAGAAAAAGGATCAATTACGGGAAGCTTATGCATTCTGTATTTGAGGGTATTAACAGTGTTGGTGATATAGGACCTGCTGTCAGAAAACTCGTAATAGATGGAGTATTACCCGAAGATGAATCGCATGATATAGAAAGAAAAGTCAGGGAGCTTATGAATGAACCTCAGATTGCTGAGTGGTTTGACCCTGATAATGAAGTTATGACAGAAGCGGCAATACTCTTGAGATCGGGTGCTACCAGGAGACCGGACAGGGTCATATTCAGGAATGGACAGACAACTGTGATTGATTTTAAGTTTGGTGAAGAACATAAGAACCATGTTCAGCAGGTAATGCAATACAGCGCTTTACTTGGTGAAATGGGATATACAGGGATAGATGCCTATATATGGTATGTTGACAGAAATAAAATAGTTAAAGCCTGAATGAATCAAAGAAATAATATAATAACATTTCCCTGGGGACATGACCGAAGATTCAATGCATACTCCAATTATTTCCGTAAGCTTTTCGGAGCAAGGATTCAGAAAGTATCAATTGATGCCGGGTTCACATGTCCTAACCGTGATGGGACAAAAG
>DATFLA010000247.1:0-2901 GCA_035268305.1 Bacteroidales bacterium
TGCTGTTTTCCATATTATGGTTCTTCAGACTTCAAAAGTAAGAATAAATCCGATTTAACCATAACTGCTGCAATTGTCTTACACAGCCATTTCAGCAGCCGGCAGGGTGAACCTGATTATTGCGGGGAATTCTTCTTCGCTTTCAACCCATATATTTCCTCCGTGTTTTTCTATATATTCCTTTGTAAGCCAGAGCCCGAGGGCTGTACCTTTCTCCTCGGCAGTGGTTATTGCTTTGTTGATTTCCGGTGTAAGGAAAAATTCAGACAGATCGGACGCCGAAAGGCCCTTCCCGTTATTATAAACAGAAACAATTATTTTCGGCGAGGAGTATGTTGCGGATATCTTTATGTTACCTTCTTCCCTGATGCTCCTGATAATATGAAGGACAATGTTTCGCATTATTGTCTTAACCATGTAAGGATCGGCAAAAACTGTGATGTCTTCAGTAATTGTCAGATTGATAGTTATCTTTTTCGATTCTGCATTGGATCTGAGAATTGATAGAGCATCCCGGCTTGTATTTGTGAAGTTTATTTTTTCAGGACTGTAGGTTATCTTACCCTGATTCATTTTTGTCCATTGGAGAAGGTTGTCGAGGAGACTGTAAAGATTGGAAGCTGATTTTTTCATCATGACTGCCATCTTCTGGAGTTCCTTTATCGGAAGAGAATCCATTTCCACGGTCATCACCTTTGTGAAGTTATGAAGTGTGCTGAAGGGTGTATAAAGGTACTGTGCCAGGGCAGAATAGAATTTATCCTTGTCTTCGCTTATCCTTATCAGTTCTGTTTCATATCGTTTTATCTCTGTGACATCCCTTATTACTGAACAGAAAAGAGTATGTCCGTCAATTGTGATAGGAAAGGAATTGCTTTGTACTTTTCTCCTGTATGGCGGTTCGAGTGAAACGATCTCATGATCAGCTATACTGTTGAATACCTCGGGTACCCTGAAATTAATGACATCCTGTATGTAGCTCCTTATTTTATCAGGATTCCTTTCTTCGGGAGGTGTCAGCCTGATCCTTATGTCGCTTATCTCCCTGTCTAGAGCCATCTCAGCTTTTATACCGCTCAGTTTTTCTGATCCTTTGTTCCAGATAACTATTTTCCCTTTTTCATCAAAAACAATTATTGCATCGTATATCTGGTCAAGTATTTCCCTGAATTTGGTCTCACTGTCTTTAAGAGCCTTCTCTATGTTTTTCCTTTCAGTTACATTCCTTGCGGCACAGGAACAACCTACTATCTCGTTGTTCTCGTTGCGTATAGGATCGATGAATAATTCATAAAAATCCACATTCACCTCACCAAAGGAATGTATAAATGACATTGACTCACCGTTAAGCGCCCTGTCGAAGCTATCCTTAAGAACAGCCCTGTCTTTTTCAACTGTAATATAATCAAGCATATTCGTTCCTTCCCCAATACGGGCACCGTAGGCAAACAGCATGCCTTCGTAATGTGCTTTATTGTAGATGAGATATTTGTAATTGATGCTAAGGGAAAAAATTATAGTGTCTCTCAGACTTTCGATGCTTGAGGTAAGAAGTATTTTTGAACTTTGAAGGGTCTCTTCCCTTAGCCTCTGCTCAGTCTCATCAATAACATTGGCCAGCCAGAAGGTCCTGTTATCTTCCTGTCTAAAGGGCCTGACAAGAGTTTTAACAGGAATACGGTAACCCGACTTATGACGGAAAATAAGGTCAAATCCCTCCGGCGGAGCCTGGTTGCTTAATGTGCGATTTAATGCATCGTTAATATTTTCCATGTCATCATCGTGCCAGTATAAAAAGGGTGGACTGAGGTCAATAAGCTCATCCTCCGACCAACCTACCAGGCGGCAAAAGGCTGAGTTTACATAAACCTGTTTGCCCTGGTCATCCATTACGGCAATACCACTCGGCAGTGATTCCTCGAGTGCCTGCCTGAAACTCTTTTCGTTGTTTATCGATTTTTCAGCTTCAACTGAAACAAGATCCCTTATCTTTATTCCGGAATCTCTCGTGCCGTTATCAGAATTTGTGTTTAACATCTCAGTAGTTTTTAAATTTCTGTGAAAGTTCGTAACATCCGGATTGGTTTTAAATCCGGTTGTCTCTTCAGCCTGAAAATCTTCCTTAACATCAGGCAGCTACCTGAAAGATAGCCCTAAATACTTGTTTGGGGGGATAAATTAAATTCGATCAATATCAGTGCTTGTACGCAACGCATATAACATCGATTTTTATAAAACAGGTAAACAAGAAAAGTGTTGTTTTGGTTCATGGCTGCAGATGTTAAATTATTGTTGCATTGTATCGCTAAAAGGTGCTTTAATTTAATTACCAGGCAGGTATTGTTCAGGTAACTAAAAAAATTGATTTATCGTGCAGGAATATTTTAATTGGCTATTTTTGCTGAAAATTTAACTGATTACTATGTACAGAACAAACACATGCGGTGAATTAAGCATGAAGGATACAGGAAAGGAAGTTGTCTTATGCGGATGGCTCCAGAAATCACGCGACCTCGGGGGTATGACATTTATAGATCTCCGTGACAGGTACGGGATAACTCAGCTTGTTTTTAACATGGAAACAAATGGGGAGTTATGTGAAAAGGCCAGGAAGCTGGGACGTGAATATGTTATCCAGGTCAAAGGAAAGGTGAGGGAAAGGAGTAACAAGAACCTTAAGATGCCTACAGGGGAGATAGAGATAGATGTTAATGAGGTAAATGTGCTTAATAAAAGCGAAATACCCCCTTTTACAATTGAAGAAGATACCGATGGCGGAGAAGAACTCAGAATGAGATACCGTTATCTCGACCTTAGAAGGGCCCCTGTTAAAAATAATATTATCCTTCGTCACCGCGTGGCACAGGAAGTGCGTAAATACATGGATTCAGTGGGCTTTAT
>DATFLA010000248.1:0-2404 GCA_035268305.1 Bacteroidales bacterium
AGAGTGAGTGTGAGAGCGAGAGCGAGCATTTTATATCAAAAAACTATTCATTAAGAGTTACACTTAAATTATTGGTGCTATATTCAAAGTTGGAATTTTTAAAATAGCTAATATAGATCTGCAGATGTATTGAAGTATACAACTGAATTGTACCGACAATCTTAATATAACAAATTAACTATGTTTGAAAAAACCATTGCAAGAAAACGGTGGTATCGTCTTATACCCATAGCTTTTATAACCTATAGTCTTGCATACCTTGACAGGGCTAATTTTGGCTTTGCTCTGGCAGGAGGAATGGCTGATGATCTAAATATTACAGCAGCAATCTCTTCATTGTTAGGTGCGTTATTTTTTCTCGGGTATTTCTTCTTCCAGATTCCTGGCGCTATGTATGCCGCCAAAAAGAGCGCTAAGAAACTTATATTCTGGTCGTTAATTTTATGGGGTCTCCTTGCGGCAGCGACCGGATTAGTAAGTAATGTAAAAGGATTAGTTTTAATTCGGTTTATGCTGGGAGTAGTTGAGAGTGCAGTTATGCCTTCCATGCTGGTTTTTCTAAGCAGGTGGTTCACCAAAGCTGAACGTTCAAGAGCAAATACATTCCTGATTCTTGGCAATCCTGTAACAATATTATGGATGTCTATTTTGTCGGGCTATCTGGTACAATCGTCGGGCTGGCGCTGGATGTTTATTTTGGAAGGTATGCCTGCTATTGTCTGGGCTTTTTTATGGTGGTGGTTGGTCGTTGACAGACCATCTGATGCAAATTGGCTATCAGATGAAGAAAAGAGAGGTTTGCAAGCAAAACTGGATCTGGAGCAGCAATCTATTAAACCGGTAAAAAATTACAGGGTAGCCTTCAAATCAAAGATTGTGATACTGCTTTGCCTCCAGTATGCTTTATGGTGTATAGGTGTGTATGGATTTGTAATTTGGCTGCCCTCAATCATTAATGCTGCCCCTGATGCCAATATTGTTACTACAGGCTGGTTAGCATCAGTACCGTATATCCTGGCTATTATCGCGATGTTAATATCTTCATATTATTCAGATAAAACCTTTAACAGAAAATTATTTATCTGGCCATTTCTTTTTATTGGCTCATTGGCCTTCTACGGATCATATCTATTAGGGACGACCAATTTCTGGTTATCATTTGTATTGCTGGTTATTGCTGGAGGTGCTATGTACGCTCCTTATGGGCCCTTTTTTGCCGTTATAACCGAAGTATTACCCCGCAATGTATCTGCAGGAGCCATTGCTTTGATAAATAGCCTTGGGGCTCTTGGTTCGTTTGTTGGTGCTTATATTGTCGGGTATTTAAATGGCGCTACCCATGGTTTTGGAGCCTCCTATATTTTCATGGCAGGTTCTCTGTTTATCTCTGCGATACTTACTCTTGCCGCATTAAAAAGTACTAAGACAAAATAGGCTGATACCTGCCTTTACTGGAAATCTCGACATCAGTGACCGAATTTCACAGTCTGACTGTCTTGAAGTCTGCTTGATCCATTCCTTTTAAATATTTATACGCTTTTGTAAACACTGAATTCAAATGTATTAACCTTAAGGACCGTCGACTGTATGACCGCCCCTGACGCTACGGTCAGGATCTTCGCTTCGCTTCGACACGATCGCACGACATTCCACATTTATTAAAACACCAGTTGCAGCGTTGCCCCGATCCTTAAATACGAGCCGCTTATGAAGGTGTACCGCAGCTCCGGTTCAAGATTCAGATTGTCAGCTAACCTGTAGTTTAACCCGGCTCCAAGGTTCATCCCCGCATTGGAGCCTGTTGAAGTGTAACCCGGAACAGTATATCCCATAATTGTCATATCCGGTACATTGAGTTTCCACATTGTAAAGGAAAGACCCGTTAAACCATATACAGTCAACCGGTTATTGTTGTTATAAAAAACATAATGTCCGTCAAAATCGAGCAGGTTCCAGGTAATACTGTTTTTTTCATTAATATGATTGAATGATATGGCGCCCTCCCACCGGCCTGTAATGTTATAACTTCCGTTAAGTGTAATTCCAATAGTATTTATTCCACTGGCATATGATATACCCGCTCCTGCACGGAGATGTTCTGTGGCGAAACCTTGTGAATATAGGTTGACACTGAATAAAAGTATAAAATTGACAAGAAGTGCTTTTTTCATTAATATTCGTCTTATGTGAGGTTTTGCAAATATAATTAGTAAGTATTAGAAATTCATGTATGAGAATCAGCCTGAATTTTTTGTCCATTTGTGCGGATCAGATTGCCATGCATATGAATTTTACTTTCGGCTTACAAAAATCAATTAAGTTTCACTCCCGTTAATCCATTGAACATATTTTACCCGGATCAAAATGAAAAAAATACTAAGAAAGATAATGTTGTGGCTGCTGG